>JASJBF010000052.1 GCA_030066685.1 Kiloniellales bacterium
ATCTGCCGTCCGTTCCGCCGGGACGCCAGCAGCCCGGCCCGCTCCAGCTGGCCCAGGTGGAAGGAGAGCGTGGCCGGCGCGACCCCCAGGCGGGCGGCGATCAGCCCGGCCGGCAGGCCGCCGCGGCCTGCCTCGATCAGCAGGCGGAACACGGCGAGCCGGGTTTCCTGTGCCAAGGCCGCAAGGGCGACGACCGCGGATGTCATTTCCATATTTTGACAATTATCAAAATATTGTGCCGTGTCAAGTCGCCGAGACCCGCAGCGAAAGGGGACCGAATCCGCTCCGCTCTGATAAGCTGTCGCGCCAATCCGAAGCGAGGCCCCATGACCGATCCCAGTTCCCTTCCAGCGGCCGCCACCTGGGGCCAGGACATCCTCGACCGCCTCGAGCTCCTGGCCCGCCACAGCGAGGGCGGACCCGGGGTCACCCGGCGCCTGGCGACCGCCGAGCATCGAGCGGTGCACGACCTGCTGGCCGGCTGGATGGCCGATGCCGGCATGGCCGTGCACCTCGACGCCGCGGCCAACACCTGCGGCCGCTATGAGGCGAGCGAGCCCGGCGCGCCGGCGCTGATGATGGGCTCGCACCAGGACACGGTGCGCCAGGGCGGCCGCTACGACGGCATCCTGGGCGTGGTCGTGCCGCTGGCCTGCATCAAGGTCCTGCACGACGCCGGCGAGCGCCTGCCCTTCGCGCTGGAGGTCGTCGCCTTCAGCGACGAGGAGGGCCTGCGCTTCGGCACCGGCCTCTTCGGTAGCTCCGCCATCATCGGTCGGCTGAACCCAGAGGATTTGGCGCGAAGAGACGAGGACGGCGCTACCCTGGCCGAGGCGCTGCGCGGCTTCGGGCTGGACCCCGACGGTCTGCCGGCGGCAGCGCGGCGGCCGGAGGAGCTTCTGGCCTTCGTCGAGGTCCACATCGAGCAGGGGCCGATCCTCGAAGCCGAAGGTCTGCCGGTCGGGCTGGTCACCGACATCACCTTCGGCGCCAACCTGTCCGTCACCCTGACCGGCGTCGCCGGCCATGCCGGCACCGTGCCGATGAGCCGACGGCAGGACGCGCTGGCGGGGGCGGCCGAAGCGATCCAGGCCGTGGAGCGAACCTGCCGCGAGCGCGACGACCTGGTCGGCACCGTCGGCAAGCTGGCCGTGTCGCCCGGCGCGACCAACGTCATCCCCGGCGAGTGCAGCTTCACGGTCGACATCCGCTCGCCGCGGGAGCCGGTCGTGGCCGGGGCCATCGCGGACCTGCAGTCGGCCTTCGAGACCCTCGCGGCCGCGCGGGACCTCCAGATCGACATCCAGCAGCGCTACCAGCTGCCCGGCTGTCCCTGCACACCCTGGCTCATGGAGCAGCTGGAGGCGGCGATATCGGCCCAGGACCTGCCGGTCCGGCGGCTGTTCAGCGGCGCCGGCCACGACGCCATGGCCATGCGGCACCTCACCGACATCGCCATGCTCTTCGTCCGCTGCACCGCGGGCATCAGCCACAATCCGGCCGAGGCGATCACGGCAAAGGATGCCGGGATCGCGGCGCAGGTACTGCTGCGCTTCATCCGCGACTTCGACCCGAGCCGAAGGCCGGCCGCCAGCTGAAGCAGCGTCCGTCGATCACCAGCAGGCCGCCGAGGATGCAGGCCGCGCCGGCCCAGTCGCCGGCGGCCGGCCGCTCGCCGAGCAGGGCCATGCCCAAGGCGAGCGCGCTGACCGGGATCATCAGGGTCACCAGCATGAGGTTGGTCGCCCCGGCGCTGGCCAGGACCCGGAAGTAGATCACGTAGGCCGCCGCGGTGCCGAAGACCGCGAGGCTCACCAGCGCCGCCCAGGTGTCGGCGCCGGCGGTCAGGGTCCAGGGCCGATCGACGGCCAGCGCCAGCGGCAGGATCAGCAGCGTGGAGGCGGTCAGCTGTCCGCCGGCCACCACGACCGGCGGCCGGCCCGCGAAACGCCGTCCGAAGACCGCCGCACAGGCGTAGGACAGGGCCGCGCCCAGGACCAGGACCTGTCCGATCGCGACCGCGCCGAGGCCACGCAGCACCTGCGGCCCGGTCAGGATCGCCACCCCGAGGATGCCGAGGCCGATGCCCAGGCTCCGGTGCCAGTTGAGGCGCTCCGTCCCGGTGACGAAATGGCCGATCATCAGGCTGAACAGCGGCGTCGTGGCGTTGAGCACGGCGGCCAGCCCGCCGTCGATCGTCACCTGCCCGGTGACGATCAGGCTGAAGGGCAGCACGTTGTTCAGCGCGCCCATCACGAAGAAGGCGGCCCAGACCCGCGGCTCGGCCGGCAGGCGCTGGCCGCGGGCCAGGAGCAAGAGGTTCAGCGCCAGGGCCGCGAGACCGATCCGCGCCAAGACCACGGTGAAAGGCGGCAGCTCGCGAAGCCCGACCTCGGTCAGGATGAAGGCCGCGCCCCAAAGCAGCGACAGAAGGACAAGCAATCCCCAGTCCCTGGCACCCATGCGCCCCGCACCCATCTCCGCGATCCTTTTCCGCCCGCGACCTGCGGCAGGCTACGGCGCGGCGCGGCCTGAGGGCTACCCGATCCTTGCGCCCGCGCCTGCGGCTCCCGCGGCCCTTCCGGTGCGGCCGCCGGCGGCACTACCGCTCGGAGCTGTCGAGAGACGGAAAGGGGATCGGTTCGGGCGGGCGGTTGCCGAGGTCCGCGAGGGCAAGATGCCACCAGCCGACGTCGTGCCACGCGCCGAACTTGAAGCCGACCTTCCTGTAGATTCCGATCAGCCCGAAGCCGAGGGAGTCGTGCAGGGCGACGCTGGCCGGGTTCGGCAGCCCGATTCCGGCGTAGGCCGCCGCCAGGTTCTGCCGGCGCAGGATCTCGAAAAGCGCCCTGTAGAGGCCTCCCCCGACGCCGCGCCGCTGCGCTTCGGGCCGAACGTAGACCGAGACATCGGAGGCCCAGCGGTAGGCCGCGCGGCTCCGGTGCGGCCCGGCATAGGCGTAGCCCAGAATCCGGCCGTCTTCCTCGGCGACGAGCCAAGGATGGGTCTTCAGGACGTGCTCGACGCGGGCGGCCATCTGCCCCGCCGACGGGGGACCGGCCTCGAAGGAAATCACGGTCTCCCGGACGATGGGCGCATAGATCTCGGCGATCGCCGCCGCATCCGAAGTCTCTGCCGTACGAACCCGCAACTCAGCCTCCGGCACTCAGGGCACTGAAGCCTAGCAGCGGCAGGGTCGGGGCAGGAAGCGCGCACGGCCGAAGCATGACCGGCGCCCCCGCGACATCGGCGCGGGCATCGGCAGGGCCTACCTTTGTGCCTATGCGGGGCCGGGCGCCACCGCCGCCAAGAGAGCCAAACAGGGCGATGGCCAAGAGGCCATCCAACGGCCTGATATATCGAGATCTTCTGCAACCCCGCCAAGAACGGGAGAATCAATTCTCTTGTCCGGCAAGAAGCGCCGCAGCCAGAATGCTGCATTTCCTGGCGGATTTCCAAGGCAAAGCAAATCAGCGGCCGGGGATCATTGACGGCCGAGATACCTTATATTTAAATCAATTCCAAACTAATTGGGTTAAGCCCGATTTTTCGCGGCTTTGCCCATGGCAGAGCGCCGACGCGTCCCTCGGGAGGGTTCACGGGAGCGACGGCGGCGACCTCGGGGCGGGCGCGCAGCCTTAGCCCAAAGGTCGTAGGGAGGTCAGGGTGACGACAAGGGCCGAGGCGCCTTCGGGGCGCACCGCCACGTCCTGCAGGCGTATCGCCGAGCGAGCCAGCACCGCGATCGCCAAGGGTACGTATCGCGGCTTCGCAACCCCGTGCCGCGGGCGGCGGCCCGTCTTCACGGCTTCACAAAGTGGATTCGCGGGTGCCTAGAGGCGCGGCTGCGGCGGTGCGGTTCCACCGAGCCCTGCGACGGCAAGGCGCGGCATCTTGGCGGGCCCGGGCGGCGGCGGGCCGGAAATCCACAGCCGAGTGAGGAGAGGGAAAGGAAAATATGGACGACACCATCAAGGAAGCCGTTACCGAAGTGACGACGCTCTTGACCACTTACGGTCTGGACGTCGTCGGCGCCATCGCGATCCTCGTCATCGGCTGGTTCCTGTCCGGCTGGGCCCGGCGCGCGGTCAACCGCGGGCTGTCCAAGTTCGACAAGTTCGACGTGACGCTGCGCACCTTCTTCGCCAGCTTGGCCAAGTACCTGGTCATCGTCATCACGATCGTCGCGGTCCTCAACCAGTTCGGGGTCCAGACCGCCAGCCTGATCGCCGTCTTGGGTGCCGCCGGCCTGGCCATCGGCCTGGCGCTGCAGGGCACGCTGAGCAACGTCGCCGCCGGCGTGATGCTGCTGATCTTCCGGCCCTTCCGGGTTGGCGACTACATCGAGGCGGGCGGCATATCGGGGACGGTCAAGGGCGTGACCCTCTTCGTCACGGAGCTGGCGACACCGGACAACGTCCACATCGTCGCGCCCAACGCCCAGCTCTGGGGAACTGCGGTCAAGAACTACAGCTTCCATCCGACCCGGCGGGTCGATTTTCTCCTCGGCATCGCCTACGAGGACGACATGGACCAGGCCATCGCGGCGGTCCGCAGCGTGATCGACGCCGACAGCCGGCCCCTTAAAGACCCCGAGCCGGTGGTCGTGATCTCCGAGCTGGCGGACTCCTCGGTCAACCTCACGGTGCGGATCTGGGTCAACGCCGGCGACTACTGGCCGCTGAAGTTCGACCTGACCAAGGCCTTCAAGGAACGCCTGGACGCCGAAGGCATTTCGATCCCATACCCGCAACGCAGCATCCACTTGGCTTCGGGAGGTTCGGAGAAGATCGCCGCCGCGGCGGCGGAGTGACTTCAGGCCCGCATCGCGCCGGATCACAGGGGCGGCGCCTGCAAAGGCCGAAGTCGGAATCGACAGACGGGACGGAGGGGCTTGTTCGCAAGGCCGATCCCGTCGCCAAGGGCCGGTGAAACAAGGCCCTGGGGATTATCCTTGCACGGGAGAAGACGAAATGAACGGATTGACTAAGGCAATTGCATCCTGCTTGGGTCTGGTTCTCCTGACCGCCTGCGGGACCAAGCTTCAGGAGGCCGAGCGGGTTTCGCCGCAGGGCGCCGCCTTCGACCAGAACCTCTACGACGGCTACATGGAGCTCTCCAGAAGCGAGTTCGGCGAGGGCGACTATCGCGCTTCCGACGACTTCGCGACGAGCGCCCTCGCCGCCGGCAAGGGCGGCGGGGTCCAGCCGGTGGAAATCGGCGAACGCCGCGTGCCGAGGGACAAGCTCGACGAAGTGTCCTCCGCTCGGCTGCGGCTGATGGCGGAACTCGCCGAAGGCGCCGCCGAGAAGAAGCCGATCGAGGCGGCCGAGGCCCAGGTCAAGTTCGACTGCTGGATGCAGGAGCTCGAGGAAAACCGGCAGCCGGAGGACATTGCCAACTGCCGGGACGGCTTCATGACCGCGCTCGCAAAGCTGGAGGAAAGGCCGGTCGCCGCCGCCCCGGCCCCTGCGCCGCAGGCGCCGCCCGGACCCTGGGTCGTCAACTTCGAGTTCGATCGCTCGGAGCTGACGCCGAACGCCCGCGCGATCCTGACCGACATGATCGAGGCGGCGAAGAAATCGGGTTTCGAGACCATCAGCCTCGGCGGCCACACCGATCTCGTCGGTCCGGCCGACTACAACAAGGAGCTGTCCAAGAAGCGCTATCGGGCGGTGGCCGACTTTCTGATCGAAAGCGGAATCCAGAAAGAAAAAATCGTCGGCGCCGGCTTCGGCCCGAATAAGCCGATCGTCAACACGCCCAAGCCCGAGGAAAGGAATCGTCGCGTGGAGATCAATCTCTCGCGTTAGGCTGAAAGACATATATGCTAGGGCCCCGCAGCCGGAGTCGGTTGCGGGGCTTTTTTCGCCGGCGCGGTCTCACTTCCGCCACATTGGCGGCGCAGGAGGCAGGGTGAGTCGAGCCGAGACCTGTTCTGAGGAAATGCGATGAAAAAGACGCTGATCGCGGTCGCCGTGATCCTCGTGGTGGTCGTCGCCGGCCTCTTCGTGGCGCCGGCCTTCATCCCGGTCGAAACCTACCGGGGCCAGATCGAGACGGCGGCGCGCGAGGCGACGGGCCGCGCCCTGAAGATCGAGGGCGACATCAGCCTGAGCCTGCTGCCGCGCCTCGCGGTCGAGGCCGAGGACGTCAGCTTCGAAAACGCGCCGGGCGCCGCCGAACCGCAGATGGCGAGCATCGAGAAACTCGCCGTCCAGCTGCAGATCCTGCCGCTGCTGTCGCGCGAGGTGAAGCTCGACCGCCTGGTCCTGGTCCGGCCCAGCATCCTGCTGGAGGTCGACGCGCAGGGCCGCCCGAACTGGGTTTTCGGGACTGCCTCGGCGCCTGCCGCGGCGGCGGAGTCCGCACCCTCTACGAGCGAGCCGGCCGAGGCCGGCGCCGGCGACGGCGGCGCGACCCTGGCCAACGTCGCCTTGGGCGAGGTCCGGCTGGAAGGCGGACGCCTGGCCTATAAGGATGCCCGCAGCGGCGCCGCCTACGAGGTCGATGACGTCAACATGGACGTCTCCCTGGCGAGCCTCGACAGCCCGCTCACGGCCGAGGGCGGACTGGTCTGGAACGGCAAGACGATCAGTCTGACGCTCGCCGCCGACCGCCCGCGCGCGCTCCTCGAGAACGGCACCACCAGCCTGAGCCTGAAGATCGAATCGGAGCCGCTGCAGCTCGGCTACGACGGCAGCCTCGACAAGGGCGAGACCCTGCAGATGGCCGCCGCGGTCGACCTCGAGGTTCCCTCGATCCGGGAGCTCGCGGCCTGGGCCGGCACGCCGCTCAAGCTGGACGGCGACGGACTGGGGCCCTTCTCGATCAAGGGCAAGCTCTCGGCCACGCCGACCCGCTTCGCCTTCACCGAGGCCGAGATCGGCCTCGACGGCATGGCCGGCCAGGGCGCGCTCACCGCGGACGTGTCCGGCGCCAAACCCGATATCCGCGGCGAGTTGAAGCTCGACGTCCTCGACGCCAACAAGTACCTGCCGCCCGAGGCGGCCCAAGGCGAAGCCGCGACCGAGGGCGGTGACAGCGGCGGCGACGGCGGCGCCGACTCGGCCGAAAAGTCCGCTTCGCAGGAATGGAGCGACGCGCCGATTGATCTCGCCGGCCTGCAGGCCCTGAACCTGGCCTTCGACCTCTCCGCCCAGGGCATTCGCATCCGCAAGATCGAGATCGGCGAGTCGGCGCTCGGCGTCGCCATCAAGGACGGCCTGCTGACCGCGGACCTCAAGCAGCTCAAGCTCTACGACGGCGTCGGCCGTGCCGAGGTCGCGCTCGACGGGCGCGGCGCGACGCCGAGCGTCCGAAACAACTTCACCCTGACCGGCGTCGACGCCGGCCGCCTGCTGACCGACGCCGCCGATTTCGATCGTCTGGAAGGCAGCGGCGACATCGCGCTCGCCGTCACCGCCAGCGGCAAGAGCCAGAAAGAGATGGTCCAGTCCCTGAACGGCGACGGCGCGATCAAGTTCGTCGACGGCGCGATCCGCGGCATCAACCTGGCCCAGATGGTGCGCAACGTGACCACGGCCTTCACCGACACCGGCGAGGCCCAGAAGACCGACTTCGCCGAGCTCTCCGGGACCTTCCAAATCACCCGAGGACTCCTGCGCAACGACGACCTGCTGTTGCTCAATCCCCTGCTGCGGGTCACCGGGGCGGGGACGGCGGACCTGCCGGGCCGAACCGTCGACTATCGGGTCGAGCCCAAGGTCGTGGGCTCGCTGGAGGGCCAGGGCGGCGATGCCCTGGCCAGGGGCCTGGCAGTGCCGGTCATCGCCGAAGGGCCCTGGCACGACATCACGTACCGCCCCGACCTCGCCGCCGCGGTCGGCGAGATCGCCAAGGACCCCAAGGAGGCCCTGAAGGACGTCAAGGAGACCGGGAAATCGCTGTTGAAGGGCCTGACCGGCGGCGGCGGCGAAACGCCGGAGGCCGGCGGCGCTCAGGAGGAGGCGCCTAATCCCGCCGACGCCCTGAAGAAGCTGTTCGGCGATTAGGACATCGGCAGGGCAGATGCCGTCGGCGATGGACCCCTCATGACGCTTCCGAGTCGAGCACGCCGCGGCGGATCTGATCCTCCTCCATGGACTCGAAGAGGGCCTTGAAGTTGCCCTCGCCGAAGCCCTCGTCGCCCTTGCGCTGGATGATCTCGAAGAAGATCGGGCCGATGGCGAGTTGGGTGAAGATCTGGAGCAGGATGCCGCCGCCCTCGACCGGTGCGCCGTCCAGCAGGATGCCGTTGCGCTGCAGGCGCTCGAGGTCCTCGCCGTGGCCGGGCACCCGGGCCTCCAGCCCCTGGTAGTAGGCGTCGGGCGGCGGCGCCATGAATTCCACCCCGCGGGTCTTCAGGCTCTCGACGGTCGCGTAGATGTCGTCGGTGCCCAGCGCGATGTGCTGGATGCCCTCGCCCTTGTAGGCCTCGAGGTACTCCTCGATCTGCGACTTGTCGTCCGCCGACTCGTTGATCGGAATGCGGATCTTGCCGCAGGGCGAGGTCATGGCGCGGCTGTGCAGGCCGGTCAGCTTGCCCTCGATGTCGAAGTAGCGCAGCTCACGGAAGTTAAAGATCTTCTCGTAGAAGCCGGCCCAGAGGTCCATGCGGCCGCGATAGACGTTGTGGGTCAGGTGGTCGATGTAGGTCAGCCCGCAGTCCTCGACGCCGTCTGCGCCCTCCTCGACCGGCTCGAAGTCGACGTCGTAGATACTGCGGTCGCCGTAGCGGTCGACCAGGTAGACCAGGCTGTCGCCGATCCCCTTGACCGCCGGAATGTTGAGCTCCATCGGCCCGACGTGGCCCTCGTGAGGCTTGGCGCCGCAGGACAGCGCCCGGTCGAAGGCGCCGCCCGCGTCGCCGACGCGGAAGGCCATGGCGCAGGCCGAGGGGCCGTGCACGCGGGCGAAGGACTGGGCGAAGCTCTCCGGCTCCGCGTTGACGATGAAGTTGATGTCGCCCTGGCGGTAGTGGGTGACCCGCTTGGAGCGGTGGCGGCCGGCGACCCGGAAACCGAGCCGGCGGAACAAGGCGTCCAGTTCTCGGGTATCCTCGGCCGTGTACTCGACGAACTCGAAGCCGTCGGTCGCGCAGGGGTTGTCCCAAAGATCCTCGGACTTGTCGGTCGGGGATCCGGAAGACTTCGGGGAATCGGCGGCAGCCATCTGTGACCTCCGGGCCCGCGCGCGGCGAAGGCGGCGGGGCAAAGCAAGGGCATTACGCTGGAGTCCCTCATAGATGGCCCAGCCGGACGCGCTTAGCAAGCGGCGCCTGCACGCGCCTTCGAGGCCGCGGCTTCAGGACCCTTGGCGTGCTGCCGCGCCTCCGGTCTCGGCAGCGCCTCACGCCACAGGGGCGCGCGCGTCTCGCCGTCAGGCCCGGATGCCTGAGTGGCGCCGTCCGAACGCCCGCCTTCGCGGACCGCCAGGGCCCAGAGCGGCGGCGCCTCGGGCAGCGGCAGAGCGGTCATCGGCCCCGCACCGCCCGCAGCAGGCCGCCGACAAAGCTTTCCGCCGCCGAGACCAGCCGGAAGATCAAAACGCTGGCCCAGAGCGCGCTGGTCGGCGCAGGCCGAGCGGTCGACCGCGACGCCAAGTTCAGATGAGCCAAGGCCTGGTAGGGATTCATGACCCGGTCTCCTAAGCTGCCAGCTTGCCCAGCCGGACGGGCTCGGCCCGCGGCTTCGGCAGGCGCAGCACCTCGGCCCGGGCCGCGGCCTCTTCGACCGGCACGCCCTGGCGGAGCTGGCGGACGACGCGCGCAACGTCGCCGCGGCTGAGACCGATGTCGCGCAGGCTGCGGTCGTCGAGAGCCAGCAACTCGGCGATTGCGAGGCGCCGCTGCCACCAGGCGCGATAGCGGCGCGCCAGCGCGAAGACGCCGGCGCCGAGGGCCCGCGCCAGGCGCCCGACTGCCCGGACCGCGGTCGCCAACGCGGCACGGAAGGCTTCGGCGCGCAGCCGCCGGCCGCGCGCGACGAGGACCTGCAGGACGGCTCCATCCAGTTCGGTCTTGCGGGTCTTGGGCGTCGGGTGCATGGGCGTCCTCCTTGCGAAGCGGTAGATGAATAATCCTAATCTGTTGAGTTAGATTGCCTCATCTCCTTTCCGGTTCTTTTCATAAAATCGCTTGAATATCCTGATCCGACAAACGAGTATTCATCTAGCGTAAGGTTAGTTTTGCTAATGTTGGAGCTCGTCGTGTCGCGCCGTCTGCCGCCGCTCAACGCCCTGCGCGCCTTCGAGGCCGCGGCCCGCCATCTCAGCTTCGCCAAGGCGGCGCAGGAACTGCACGTCACCCCGGCCGCGATCAGCCACCAGATCAAGGGCCTCGAGGACTACCTTGGCGTGGCCCTGTTCCAGCGCGGCAAGCGGACGATCTGGCTGACCGAAGCCGGCGAGGCGGCCCTGCCGGACCTGCGCAGCGGATTCGACTACCTGGCCGCCGGAATCGCCCGGATCCGGGACCTGGAGACCGGCGGCGTGATCACGGTCTCGGCCGCTCCGTCCTTCGCCGCCAAGTGGCTGGTGCCCCGGATCGAGCGCTTTCACCAGACCCATCCCGACATCGACGCCCGGGTCGCGGCCTCGGTCGGGCTGGTCGATTTCGACCGCGACCAGGTCGACATCGGCATCCGCTATGGCCAGGGCCGCTATCCGGACCTCAGCGCCGAGCTCCTGCTGCACGAGGAGGTGGTGCCGGTCTGCAGCCCGGCCCTGCTGGAGGACAAGCCGCCGCTCAAGCGCCCCAAGGACCTGGAGCATTTCCCCCTGATCCACGACGATACGCCGATGGTCGGACAGCCGGTGCCGGACTGGCGGATGTGGCTGCTGGCCGCCGGGGTGCAGAGCGTCGACTGGACCCGCGGGCCGCGCTTCAGCCCGACCTCCATGGCGATCCAGGCCGCCCTCGACGGCCAGGGCGTGGCCCTGGTCGGCCGGGTCCTGGCGGAATCGGACCTCAGCGCCGGGCGCCTGGTCCGGCCGCTGGCCTTCGCCGTGCCCAGCGACTTCGCCTACTACATCGTCTGCCCTCAGGCCAATGCCGAGCGGCCCAAGGTCAGAGCCTTCCGGGACTGGCTGCTGGAGGAGGCCGAGCGCTATCGCCAGGAAATCCGGCAAAAGCGCTGAAAAACCTCGATTCTTGCGAATTATTAAGGATCTAACTCTAAGTTTGCCGATCGTTTCAGCAAGGCTATCCGACATGCAGATGGGTCTTTGGACCAAGGCGATCGCCACAGAGGAATTGAGGCAGAAGAAGCAGGCCGTCGTGGAGCTTGGCGAGCGGCAACTGGCGCTCTTCCTGACCGAGGACGGCATCTTCGCCTGCAACAACCGCTGTCCCCAAGAAGGCCATCCGCTCAGCGAGGGTGCGGTGGACTGCGACAGTGTGCTGACCTGCAGCCAGGACAGCTGGAAGTTCGACCTCTTCACCGGTGCCAACGTCACGGGCGGCGACGCCCTGCGGGTCTACCCTGTCGAGGAGCGCGACGGCCACGTCTACGTCGACCTGATGGATCCGCCGCTCGAGGACCAGCGGCAGACCATCCTGTTCCACCTCTGCAACGCCTTCGACGAGCACGACTTTCCGCGCATGGCGCGGGAGCTGGCCCGGCTCAGCCACCTGGAGGGCGATCCCCTGGAGGCGATGCGCGCCGCGATTGGCTGGTCATGCGATCGCCTCGAGTTCGGCCTGGGTCAGGCCTACGCCGGCGCCGCCGACTGGCTGTCGCTCTACGAGGAGCGGCCTGGCGAGCCGGAGGACCGTCTGATCTGCCTGCTCGAGGCGATGGGCCACATCGCCTACGAGGTCCGGCGCGAGAAGATCTACCCCTACTCCGCCATGGAAGAGCCCTACGACCAGGCGGTCTTCCTGCAGGCGATGGAGGACGAGGACGAGGCGGTGGCCATCGCCAACCTGCGCGGCGGTCTGGGCGAAGGCCGCAGCTTCGCCGAGTTCGAGGCCGCCCTGACCCAGGCCGCCCTGGCCCACTACAGCGGCTTCGGCCATTCCCTGATCCACGTCCGCAAGGGCGGCGAACTGATCGCCCACCTGGGCCCGGAGATCACCACCCGCGTGATGCTGCCCCTGCTGCGGGCGATAATCTTCGCCCGGCGCGAGGACAGGCTGCCGCGCTTCGCCGGCTATCACGCCGCGCTGCAATCCTGGACCGAGGGCTTCAAGCCCAGCTTCGGCCGCTTCAAGCCGCCGAAGGTCTCGGACTACAAGGGCCTCGACGTCGACAAGGCCCTGGCCCTGACCCTGGACTACAAGAAGGCGGCGCCGGAGAAGCTCTACCTGAGCCTGCTCGGCGCCAACGCCGTCAACCTGCTGTGCTTCGACACCGACTACCAGGACCAGATCGACGGCAGCTTCGCCACCAACGTCGGCTGGCTCGACCTCACCCACGGCATCACCTTCGGCGCCGCGCTGCGCGGCCAGTGCCAGAAGTTCGCCGAGAGCTGGCCGCCCGGGCTGCTGCAGCTGGCCTGCTTCGCAGGCCGCAACGCCGGCTACCTGGACGACAAGGTGAAGCTCAAGGACTGGCTGGTCGACGACGTCGAGCACTTCTTCCAGCAGGCCCTCGACAGCCTTTTCGACCACGACCAGCCCGAATACGTCGTCTCGGCGCATCTGCTGAAGACGGTGCTCGCGGCCCGCGAGGAGGCGCGCTGGGCCCTGGCCAGCGACGGCGAGGACACCGCCGCCCTGCTGGCGGCCGCGGTCAACCGCTTCCTCTCCTCTCCGATCAAGCGCAAGCACCTCCGCCGCACCGCCCGCCAGGCCCTGGGCTTCGCCGCCAAGGAACACGGCTAGCGCACTTCCCGATCAGACGCCTTCGCGTCTGGCCGGGAGTAGTGCGCTAATACGTTGGAATTAGGGCATTACATCCGGCCAGATGGATCGCGTAGCGATTCCATCTGATCGGATAACGCCCTAGCCGCTACCTTCCCAGCCAATAGCTCGACTGTCATGCCCGGACTTGATCCGGGCATCCATCGAGACGCTGCACCATGGATGGCCGGGTCAAGCCCGGCCATGACAGCGTTTCCGAACCGAAGATCAGGTCAATAAGCTGAGTGGACGGGACGCCGTCGGGACAGCCGAGCTTATATTGACCGATCGTTCCAGACTCCCTAGCCTGAGCGGCGAGGAGGGCCGGCATGCCCTGGGAAAAGCGGTTTGACAGCGAGGCGGTGCTCGACAAGGCCATGCGGGCCTTCTGGGCGCGCGGCTACGAGGCGACCTCGATGCAGGACCTAGTCGACTGCATGGGCATCAACCGTGGCAGCCTCTACGCCACCTTCGGCGACAAGCGCAGCCTCTTCATCAAGGCGCTGCGCCGCTACGACACCCGGGAGCGCGCGGCCTGGGTCGCGACCCTGGCGGCAGCCAAGTCGCCCCGGGAGTCGATCCTGGCCGCCTTCGACGGCGCGATTGCCGCGGTGCTCGAGCGGGGCTCGCGCGACGGCTGCCTGCTGGTCAACACGGCGCTGGAGCTTTCGCCCCACGACGAGGAGATCTCGAAGATCGTGGCCCGCGGCCTGGCCGAGATGGAAGCCTTCTTCCGCGGACGGATCGAAGCCGGCCAGCGCAGCGGCGAGATTCCAGCAAGGGTCGAGGCCGGCGAGGCCGCGCGGGCTCTGCTGGGTCTCTTCGTCGGGCTGCGGGTGCTGTCGCGTAGCCGTCCGGAGCCCGCGCTGCTCCGCTCCCTGCGCCGCCAGGCGGAGGCGCTGATCGGTTGATCGACTTTTTATTTCAGCCGTTTGGAACGTTCAGTCAAAACTAGGGAGGCAAAGATGACCGTAGCCTATGTCGAACGCGCGCAGGCCGATGCCGTGACGAACGCCTTCTACGACAAGGCCGAAGACCGCTTCAAAGCGTTGCTCAACATCTTCAAGGTCCTCGGCCACACCCCGGAGCTCGGGGTCGCCTTCACCGACCTGATCATGGCGATTCTGAAGGACGGCCACATCGACTGGGTCACCAAGGAGCTGCTGATCCTCAAGGCGACCCAGCGCAACGACTGCCAGTACTGCGTCGTGCAGCACGAGCGACTGTCGATGATGCTGGGCATTTCCGAGGAAAAGATCGCCGACATCGACGGCGACAGGTACAAGACCAGCCCGCATTTCACCGAGGGTGAAAAGGCGCTCATGGACCTCACGGTGCAGATCGGCGTCGACGCCAACCGGGTCTCCAAGGACCTCTGGGATCGGCTTCACGCGCACTTCACCGACGCGCAGATCGTCGAGGCCGCCTTCGTCATCGCGACCTACATCTTCGTCTCCAAGTTCGGCGACGCCATGGGCGTCGAGCTGGAGCCGATGTTCGACGGCGTCGAGCCCATCCTCCACATCAACCACTGAGATCGGACCATGGCCAAGATCGAGATCTTCTCGGCCCCCGACTGCGGCTATTGCCGGCGGGCCAAGGAATTGCTGGACGGCAAGGGCCTGGCCTACCGGGAGCTCGACATCGCCGCCGACCCGGCGCAGCTCGGGGAGCTGCGCCGCCGCCTGCCGCGGTCCAAGGCGATCCCGCAGATCTTCATCGACGGCGAGCACATCGGCGGCTACGAGGACCTCTGCCTGCTCGAGGCGCGCGGCGAGCTGGACGCGTTGTCCGGATAAGGAGAGCTACAGCTCCAGGACCATGCGCTGCTCGCGCATGGTCTTGCCCCACTGGTCGTCTTCCTGCTCTTCGACCACCCGGAAGCCGGCTGCGTCGTAGAGCCGCCGGGCGGCGTCGAGCCCGGCGAAGGTCCAGAGGTAGACCCGGGGATAGCCGCGGGCGGCGCAGAAGCCGAGCGCGGAGTCGAGCAGCCGCCGGCCGACGCCCCGGCCCTGTGCCGCCGGATCGACCATGAACCAGCGCAGGTGCGCGCCCTTGGCGGCGGCATCGCTGCCGTCGACCGAGATCGTCCCCAGGATATCGTCGCCGTCAAGCGCGAGCCGGAAGAGATCCCGCGCCTCATCGTAGCGCCGAAGGAAGCCCGCAAGCTCGCCGGCGATCTTGGCCTCGAAATAGACGCCGAAGCCCCAGTGGCGGCCGTAATAGGCCGCCTGGGTCTCGACCGCCCAGCCGAGCGCGCCCGGGCGATAGCCGCTCAGGGTGATCTCGCCGTCGGCGCCGCTCATGGCCAAGTCCGCTACCAGCTGTTGCGCAGTTCGCGCAGCTTGAGGAACACGGTCTTGGCGTCGGGCTCGTCCGGCAGGTCCGGAAAGACCTCGCGCAGCCGGGCGATGACCCCGGGGCTGTGCAGCCGGAAGAAGGTGTTGACCTCCTTCTCCAGGGCCAGGGTGGTGACCAGGGCCCGGCCGGGGTCCTGGTCCTCGATCTCGGCCAGCAGGCCCGGCGCCCGCGGGTTGTCCGGCTCGCGGTCCAGGGTGAAGCGCAGGTTGTTGGCGATGTAGTCGTGGCCCGGATAGATCAGGGTCTCGTCCGGCAGCTGCGAGAGCTGCTCGGCGAAGGTGTGGTAGAGCTCGTTGGGGTGGCCGCCGTTGTGGCAGTTGCCGGCCCCGGCGTTGAACAGGGTATCGCCGCAGAACAGCGCCGGCTGCTCGGTACGGGACAGCAGGCAGACGTGACTCATGGTGTGGCCGGGGGTGTCGAGGGACTCCAGCTCCACCGTCTTGCCGACCTTGATCACGTCGCCGGCGCCCAGGCCGCGGTCGATGCCTGGGATCCGGTCGCGGGCGTTCGCGTGAGCCAGCAGCTTGGCGCCGGTGGCGGCGATCATCGGCTTGTTGCCGCCGATGTGGTCGCCGTGCTCGTGGGTGTTGAGGATCTGGGTGATCTCCCAGCCCTTGCCCTCGGCGGCGGCCAGGCACTTGCGGTGATCCAGCGGATCGATGGCCAGGGCCTCGCCGGTCTCCGAACAGGCGATCAGGTAGTTGAAGTTGCGATAGGCGTTCGCGGTCCAGATCTGCTCGACGATCATGCGGTCCTCCCCTTTGCCCCCAATGTAGTCATGGCAGACGCGAGCGGCCAGGGTCGGCTCAGGCCCGCCTTCGATCAAGCGAGGTGGCAAGCGACCTGCCGGCCCCCGCCCAGCGGCCGCAGCAGCGGCGGCTCCTGGCGGCAGCGGGCCTCGGCCAGCGGGCAGCGGGCGGCGTAGGGACAACCGCCTCCTGGGCCGGCCGGGCCGCCGGGCTTGGCCTCCCGCGCCACCCGCCCGGGCCGGCGGCGGCGCGACGGATCAGGCTGCGGCACGGCGGCGACCAGGGCCCGGGTGTAGGGGTGGGCCGGGTCGGCGAGGACCGCCTGGCTCGGGCCCCGCTCGACGATGCGTCCCAGGTACATCACCGCGACCTCCTGGGCGACGCTGCGGACCACCGAGAGGTCGTGGCTGATGAAGAGGTAGGCCAGGCCGAGGCGGTCCTGCAGGTCGAGCATCAGGTTCAGGACCTGGGCCTGGACCGAGACGTCGAGCGCCGAGACCGGCTCGTCGGCGACGATCAGATCCGGGTGGGTGATCAGGGCGCGGGCGATAGCGATGCGCTGGCGCTGGCCGCCGGAGAACTCGTGCGGATACTTCGCCGCGTCCGCCGGCTTGAGGCCGACCGCACCCAGGGCCTCGGCGATCCGCTCCCGACGGGTGCCCCTATCCTCGCCCTCCAGGGCGTCGAGCGGCTCGGCGACGCTGCGCCCGACGCGGTAGCGCGGGTCGAGCGAGCCGTAGGGATCCTGGAAGACCATCTGGAAGTGCCGCCGCAGGAGGCGCAGCGCCGCGGGGCGGAGGGCGAAGAGGTCCTGGCCCTTGAAGCGGACCCGGCCCCGGGTCGGCGTCTCGAGCGCCACCACCGCGCGGGCCAGGGTCGACTTGCCGCAGCCGGACTCGCCGACCACGCCCAGGCTGCGGCCGGCGGCCAGCTCCAGATCGACCCCGAAGAGCGCCCGCCGCCGCGGCGCCGGCTCGAGCAGCCTGCGCCGCGGCAGGCGGTAGTCGCGGACCAGCCCTTCGACCTGGAGCAGCGGCTTCACGGCGCTCCCTCTCGCAGGGGGTGAAAGCAGAAGACCTCATGGCCGCCGCCCAGCGCACTGCCGCGCGGCACGGACTCGCAGGCCCCGGTCGCGCGGGGGCAGCGCGGCGCGAAGGCGCAGCCGAGCGGCCGTTGCAAGGGATCCGGCACCTGGCCGGGGATCGAGGCCAGGCGGTCGCCGGGCGCGGCCTGCAGGCTGGGCAGGGCGGCGAAGAGGCCCTCGGTGTAGGGATGCGACCGCCGGCGGAAGACCTCGGCGGTGGGACCGCTCTCGACGATGGCGCCGGCGTACATCACCGCCATGCGGTCGGTCATCTCGGCGATCACCCCCAGGTCGTGGGAGATCAGGATCAAGGCCATGCCCTCCTCCGCCGCCAGCTCGGCGATGAGGTCGAGGATCTGGGCCTGGATGGTGACGTCGAGGGCGGTGGTCGGCTCGTCCGCGATCAGGATGTCCGGGCCGCAGGCCAGGGCCATGGCGACCACAACCCGCTGGCGCTGGCCGCCGGAGAGCTGGTGCGGATGGAGGCCGAGCGGAAAGTCCGCCGGGGGCAGGCCGACCCGCTCGAGCAGGGCGGCGGCCCGGTCCAGGGCCGCCCGGCCGTCCAGCCCGAGGTGCAGGCGCAGGCCTTCGGCCACCTGGTCGCCGATGCTGCGCACCGGGTTGAGCGCGGTCATCGGCTCCTGGAAGACCATGGCGAGACGCCGGCCGCGCAGGCGGCAGAGCTCGGCCTCGCCCAGGTCGAGCAGGTTCTTGCCCTCGAGCGCGATGCGCCCCCGGGCCCGCGCCGCCCCGGGCAGCAGGCCCAGGATCGCGAGCGCGGTCATCGACTTGCCGCAGCCGGACTCGCCGACCAGGCCCAGGCTCTCGCCACGGTCGAGCGACAGGCCGACCTCGCGCAGGATCTCGATCGGCCCCAGAGGGGTCCGGATCTCGACGCCGAGTCCCTCGATCTCGAGCAAGGCCATGGTCAGGGCCTCAGAGCAATGCATACTGTCATGCCCGGACTTGATCCGGGCATCCATGGAGCAACTTGCACCATGGATTGCCGGGTCAAGCCCGGCAATGACAGCGGAGAAGACGTCGAGGGTTGTTGAAGCTCCAACGTGGCGTTCATACCGCTAGCGCGCCCGCCGAAGCTTGGGGTCGAGGATGTCGCGCAGGCCGTCGCCCAGGAGGTTGAGCCCCAGGACCGTCAGGGCGATGGCGCAGCCCGGGAAGATCGCCAGGTAGGGCGCCTGGAACATGAAGGTCTGGGCGTCGTTCAGCATCTTGCCCCAGCTCGCCGCTGGCGGCTGGGTCCCCAGGCCCAGGTAGCTCAGGCCCGCCTCGGCGAGGATCGCCAGGGCGAACTGGATGGTCGCCTGGACGATCAGCACGCTGGCGATGTTGGGCAGCACGTGCTCGACGGTGACCCGCGCCTGGCCCTTGCCGGCGACCCGGGCCGCCAGGATGAACTCGCGCTGCCAGACCGAGAGCGCGGCGCCGCGCGCCAGTCGGGCGAAGACCGGCACGTTGAAGATCCCGATCGCGATGATCGAGTTCACCGCGCCGGGCCCCAGCAGGGCGGTGATCATGACCGCGGTCAGCAGCGCCGGAAAGGCGAAGGCGAAGTCGGAGAAGCGCATCACCGCCTCGCTGACCCAGCCGCCGCGCGCCGCGGCCAGCGCGCCCAGGGGCACGCCGAAGCCGAGCCCGATGCCGACCGCGACCAGGGCGACGACGATGGAGTTGACCGCCCCGGCCATGATCATCGAGAGGATGTCCCGGCCGAAGTGGTCGGTGCCCAGCCAATGCGCCGCCGAGGGCGGCCGCAGCTTGCCGGCCACGTCGATCTCGGCGACGCCGTAGGGGGTCCAGACCAGCGACAGCGCCGCCATCGCGAGGAAGGCCAGCGTCAGGATCCCGCCGATCAGGAAGGAACGGTGACGCAAGCCCTCGCGCAATAGCTCGCGGCCCGCCTCAAACACCTTCGACGCCTCCGCGCAGCCGCGGGTCGAGCACAGCATAGAGCAGGTCGACCGTGAAGTTGACGAGGACCACGGCACCGGCCAGCAGCACCACCAGGTCCTTGACCACGATGAGATCGCGCTGGGCGATGGCCTGGAAGATCAGCCGGCCGAGCCCGGGCAGGTAGAAGACGTTCTCGATGATGATGGTGCCGGCGAGCAGGAAGGAGAACTGCAGGCCCATGATCGTGACCACCGGGATCAGTGCGTTGCGCAGGGCGTGGCCCCAGAGCGCGGCGCCGCGGCTGAGCCCCTTGGCGCGGGCGGTGCGGACGTAGTCCTCGCCTAGGGTCTCGAGCACCGAGGAGCGGGTGACCCGCGCCAGGATCGCCGCCTGCGGCAGGGCGAGCGCGACCGCCGGGAGCAGCAGCGACTTCAGCGCCGGCAAAAGGCCCGCGTCCCAGCCGGCGAAGCCGCCGGCCGGCAGCCAGCGCAGGCCGACCGCGAAGAGCAGGATCAGCAGGATCGCGAACCAGAAGTTGGGGATCGCGACGCCGATCTGGCTGAAGCCCATGACGCAGAGGTCGGCCAAGCGCTTGTGCCGCGCCGCCGCCAGCACGCCGAGCGGGATCGCGATGGCGGTCGACAGCAGGATCGCGATCACCGCCAGGGGCAGGCTGACCGCGACCCGGTCGGCGATCAGCTCGGCCACCGGCACGCTGTAGGTGTAGCTCCGGCCCAGGTCGCCCTGCAGCAGGCCCCCCAGCCAGTCGAAGAAACGCACCGGCGCCGGCAGGTCGAGGCCCAGCTCCCGGCGCAGCGCCGCCAGGCTGTCCGGCTGCGCCCCGGTGCCGAGGATGATCGCCGCCGGATCTCCGGGCAGCACCTCCAGCACCGTAAAGACCACCAGCGCCGCGACGAAGAGCGTCAGGACCAAGGTCACCAGGCGCTTGACGAGGAAGAGGGCCATGGCTCAGCGCCAATCTCGAGGGCGAGGACATGTCGGCACCAAGACCGAACCGATCGGAACCACGGAGATGTCCCCCTCCCCCCGCCCCCTCCCACCAGGGGAGGGGGAGCCATAAACGTGTCTGGCTAAAGGTTGGGCAATACCGCCTTGGGGGACAAGTCGGTGGCCCCCGTCTTAGATGTCATGCCCGGACTTGATCCGGGCATCCATCGAACAACCGGCACCATGGATTGCCGGGTCAAGCCCGGCAATGACAGATGAAAGAACCCAAGGGCCGGTCCCATACCTTCAGCGTCTCAACCCGACTCACTCGCTCCAGGAAACCTCGGTCAGGTCGTTGGCCTGGACCGGGCTGTTGGCCCAGAGGCCCTGGAGCTTGGCGTTCCAGACGCCGTGCTTGGCGAGCTGGAACAGGAAGCCGTTGACCGAGTCCTCGGCAATCCGCTGCTGCGCCTCGGCCATCAGCTTGTAGCGCTCGCCCTCCTCCACCGCCGCGTCCAGCTTGGCCAGGGTCGCCTTGAAGGCCTCGCTCTTGTAGTCGAAGTAATAGTCGTCGCGGCCGTAGATGCCGATGTCCATCGGCTCGGTATGGGAGACGATGGTCAGGTCGTAGTCCCGGCCGCGGAAGACCTGCTCCAGCCACTGCGCCCATTCGACCGGGATGATCTCGAGCTCGATCCCGACCTGGGCGAGCTGGGCGGCGACGATCTCGCCGCCGCGCCGGGCGTAGGTCGGCGGCGGCAGCTTGATGGTCGCCTTGAAGCCGTCGGCCAGACCGGCCTCGGCCAGCAGGGCCTTGGCCTTTTCCGGGTCGTAGGGATAGCGGTCGGTGAGGTCGACGTAGGCCGGGTGATGCGGCGCGAAGTGGCTGCCGATCGGCGTGCCGTAGCCAAACATCGCGCCGTCGACGATGGCCTTTCGGTCCAGGGCGTGGGCCACGGCGCGGCGCACCCGCAGGTCGCTGAAGGGCGCCTTGCCGTTGTTCATGGTCAGGATGGTCTCGCCCTCGGTGCTGCCGATGACCACCTTGAAGCGCGGGTCGGCCTCGAACTGGCCCAGGCTCTCGGGCGCCGGGAAGTTGGCGAAGGCGTCGAGGTCGCCGGCCAGCATGGCCGCGACCGCCGCCGCCGGGTCCGGGATGAACTTGAAGGTCGCGCGCTCCAGCTTGACCGCGTCGCCCCAGTAGTCCGGGTTGCGGGCCAGTTCGACCCGGTCGCCCTTGACCCAGCGCTCGAACCTGAAGGGCCCGGTCCCGACCGGCTTGGCCTTGTTGCCCTCCGCCGATCCCGGCGCGACCACGACGGCGTCGCCCCAGCCCAGGTTGAAGAGGAAATGCCCGGTCGGCCGCTTCAAGGTGACCACCACCGTGGCCGCATCGGGCGCGGCGACGCTCTCGATCGGCTCGAAGAGCACCTTCTGGGCGTTGACGCTGTCCTCGGCCCGGGCTCGGTCCAGGGAGAAGACCACGTCCGCGGCCTCCAGGCTCGTGCCGTCGTGGAAGCTGACGCCCTCGTGCAGGGTGAAGCTGTAGGTCAGGCCGTCGTCGGAGACCGTCCAGCTCTTGGCCAGGGCCGGCTGCACGGCGCCGTTGCGGTCGATCCGGGTCAGGCCCTCGAAGACGTTGGCGTAGACCACCTCGTCGATCGCCGCGGCGGCACCGGCCGTCGGATCCAGGTGCGGCGGCTCCAGCACCATGCCCATCACCAGGTCGGTCTTGGCCGCCTGCGCCGGCGGCGCCCCCAGCGCCAGGGCCGCCAGGGCCAGGCCGTAGAACAGCGCCCTCATCTCTCCCTCCCTCATCCTTGCGCGGCCTTGCGGGCCGCGATGTCCTCGGCGAAGCGCGCCCGGTAGGAAGGCACGCCGCCCAGGCTTTCCGCCTCGAAGACGGCGCGGGCCACCGCCCGCGCCAGGCAATCGGCCGCCATCATCCCCAGCCGCGCCAAGTCTGCCTCGGGATCCTCCAGAGCGCAGCGCCCGGTCGAAAGCGCGAAAACCGTATCACCGTCGTAGGGCGTATGCACGGGGCGGATCGCCCGCGCCAGGCCGTCCTGGGCCATGACCGCCAGGCGCCGGGCCTGGACCCGGCTCAGGGTCGCGTCGGTCGCGACCACCGCCAGGGTGGTGTTGCCGGCCACCGGCGACGCCAGGGCCGCGAGCGCCTCGGGCCCCGGGGCCGCCGTGGGCGGCGGCAGGCCGCCGAACTCCGCCGCCTGCTCGAAGGGCCAGGCCCAGAAGCTCGGATCCTCGGGATAGGTCACGCTGCCCAGGCTGTTGACCGCGGCCAGGGTGCCGAGCGTGATCGCGCCGTCGCGGACCGAGGCCGAGCCCAGGCCGCCCTTGAGCGGTCCGGCGGTCGCCCCGAGGCCGGCGCCGGCGTTGCCCAGGTCGAAGTCTGCGCCGGCGGCCTCCACCGCCTGGGCGCCAAGCCGGTGGTAGGGCGAAACCGGGCCCCAGTCCTTGTCGCCGCCGTTGTCGAGGTCGAAGAGGATGGCCGCCGGGACGATCGGGACCCGGGCGCCGCCGATCTCGAAACCGCGGCCCTGCGCCCTCAGCCAGCCCATGACCCCGTCCGCTGCCGCCAGGCCGAAGGCCGAGCCGCCGCTGAGCACCAGGGCGTCGACCGCCTGCACCGTGCCGGCCGGGTCGAGGAGATCCGTCTCCCGGGTGCCCGGCCCGCCGCCGCGTACGTCGGCCGCCGCCACCGCCGGCGCCTCCGCAAGCACGACCGTCGCCCCGCTGCGCAGCGCGGCGTCTTCGGCGTTGCCGACCGTGAGGCCCGGCACGTCGGTGATCAGGTTACGCGGGCCCGGGCCGCTCACCCGGCGCCTCCGTCCAGCAGCGCCAGGGTGGCGCCGGCCATGACCTTGGCCGCGGCGACCATGTCGGCGACCTCGATGTACTCGTCGGGCTGATGCGCCAGGTCGAGGATGCCCGGGCCGTAGGCGATGCAGTCCTTAAGGTGGCCGATCCGGACCACGTGCTTCTGGTCGTAGGTCCCCGGCGAGACCACCGCCTGCGCCGGACGCCCCAGAACCTCCTCGATGCCCGCCGAGATCGCCCGCACCACCGGCGAGTCGGCCTCGGTCATGGTCGGCAGGAAGGTCATGATCTCGCGCAGGCGGTAGTCGAAACCGGGCCGTCCGGCCTTGAGGTCTTCGAGGATCCCGATCACCTCCCGCTTGACCTCCTCCAGATCCTCCTCGATCAGGAATCGCCGGTCGATCACCAGGCGGCAGGAGTCCGGCACCAGGGGACTGGGCAGGCCGTCGAAGCCCTCGGGCAGGCCGCCGTGCAGGGCGTTGAGGTTGAGGGTCGACTGGCGCGCGCCCTCCGGCACCACCGGCATCTCGGTGCGCTTGGCCGCCAGGCGCGGGTAGAGCTCGCTTTCGATGCGGGCCAAGAAGGCGGCCATGTGGCGTACGGCGCAGTCGCCGAGGAAGGGCATGGAGCCGTGCGCCTGGCGGCCCAGGGTTTCGATCTCGGCCCACCAGACCCCGCGGTGGCCGAGGCAGACCCGGTCGACGTTGAGCGGCTCAGGGATGATCACGTGGTCGACCCGCGGCCTGGAGAAAAAGCCGCGCTCGGCCAGGTAGCCGACCCCGCCGTAGCCGCCGGACTCCTCGTCGACCGTGCCGGAGATCTCGATCGCGCCGGGCCAGTCCGGCTCCGCCTCGAGCAGCGCCTCGACGGCGATCACCGCCGCCGCCAGGCCGCCCTTCATGTCGCAGGTGCCGCGGCCGTAGATGCGGCCGTCGCGCAGCTCGCCGCCGAAGGGATCGTAAGTCCAGCCGAGGCCCGCCGGGACCACGTCGATGTGGCCGTTGAAATGCACGCAGGGCCCCGGCCGCTTGCCCTCGATCCGGGCCACCACGTTGGTCCGCGGATAGCGCGGGCTGTCGGCGACCACGCCCTCGGCCCGGTGGTAGCCGACCTCGAAGCCGCGCGCCGCCAGCCGCCGCCCCAGCGCCTCGGCGCAGTCCCTATAGGCGTCGCCCGGCGGATTGACCGTCGGAATCCGCACCAGCTCTTGGGTCAGCGCGACCAGGTCCCCGGTCTTGTCCTCGATGCGGCGATGCAGTGCGTCCGGCACAGCCCTCTCGGTCCTCCCTCAGATGTTCCGTCCGGCGACGAGACGCGCCGCGCAGGCTTCGATGACGACTATACGGAAACGCCGGACAATCGTCAGGGCGCTCAACGCGTCGCGTACTGCCGGACCATGTGGCCGCCGTCGACGTCGATGACCTGGCCGGTGAGATAGCCGTTGGTCATCATCATCAGCACGGCGTTCGCGATCTCCTCGGTGCTGCCGACCCGGCCGAGGGGCAGGCTCTCGCCGGTTGCCGCGTACATGGCCTCACGCTTGTCCTCGGGCATCTTTGCGTAGGCCTCGCTGCGCACCATGCCCGGCGAGCAGCAGTTGATCCGGAGCCGCGGCCCGAGCTCGAGCGCCAGGGCGCGGGTCAGTCCCTCGACGGCCGAATTCACCGCGCCGAGGCCGGAGCAGTTCAGCCCCGGCCGACGGCTGAGGACGCCGGAAAAGAAGGTGATGCTGCCGCCGTCCCGGAGCTTCGGCAGGGCCGCCCGCGCCACCGCATAGGGGCCCCAGAACTTGGCATCGAACATGGCCCGCACCGGACCGGTCTCGAGCTCCGCGAAGCGGCCGTGGACCGCCGAGGACGCGGTGATCACCAGATGATCGACGCTTTCCTCCGCGAGACCGCCGAACCAAGCCCCGACGGCGGCCTCGTCGGTCATGTCCAGGGACTGAACGGCAACCCGGTCACCGGCCCCGAGGGCCTTCCGCGCCGCCTCCAGCTTCTCCGACGAGCGGCTGACCAGGGTCACCCGCCCGCCCCGGTCGCAGACCGCCTTGGCCGTCGCCTTGCCGATGCCGCTGCTGCCGCCGACGATCACGACGTGGCAATCTCTCAGGCTCTGAAACGAGGGCAAGGCCGTTGACGTAGAGTCGCTGTCCATGGGCATCCTCTTGATCTGAAGGGCACAGATGTGCGGTTCCTCCAGCTTCCTCGCTCCGCGCCGGACCGGCAAGCGCGGGCTGCCCTCTCGCGACACGGTCTATCCGGCAAGCTCCTTTCGGTAGAAGACGCGCGAAAAGCCGTCTTCTTCGCGGCGGTCGGTCTCGACGTAGCCTAGCGCCGGATAGAAGGCCTGGTTCTCGACCATCTTGACGTTGGTGTAGAGCTCGATGGCCGAGAGGCCCCGGCGCCCGGCCTCGTCCTCGGCGAAGCGCATCAGCGCCTTGCCGAGTCCCTTTCCCTGTCCGGCCGGAAAGACCGCGACGTTCTCGACGTGAAGGTGGTCACGACGCGGATAGAGCACGATGAAACCCGCGACCTCGCCCTCCAGTTCCACGACATACAGCGTGCCGGTCTCGATCTGGGCCTCGAAGTCGGCGACCATCGGCGCCGGCTCCTTGCCCATGCGCGGCACATAGAGGCCGTAGGCCTGACGGGCGCAGTCCTTCACGCGGTCGAGGTCACCCGGGACGGCCTTTCTGATGGTCATCTGCCCCTCCTTGCTCGTCTCGGGACGGGATGCCGACGAGTCCCAGGCTTTCCAAGGCCTCCGCGTAGACCGCCAGCGCCCTGCGCCCCAGCGGCGTGACCGCGTAGACGCCGCGCTCGACCCGCTGGAACCAGCCGTAGACGTCGCGCTGGAGCATCCGGGCGGCCCCGGTGACTCCGGTGGCGGCGCGGATCTCGGCCAGCTTGGCCGGGCCTCGCCCGTCCAGATAGACGGCGCAACGTAGCGCATCCTGGCGGTAAGCGGTGACCAGGCGGCGCTTGCTGCTGCCGCCGCAGTTGGGATCACCGACCCGGCGTTGGAACTCGCGCAACAGACGGCCGCGCCGCTGCGGGCTCTTGCGCGGCCGGTAGGGCGCCGGGTCCAGGTGAACCTCGACCAGCCCGGGCGCGCCGGCCGCCGGCGCCACGGTCATGAGACCAAGGCCGAGCCGGCGGCAGAGCTTGACGATGTCTCGGGACTGCCGGCGCCAGGACCGCGCGCCGGCACCGGCCTCGGGCTGGGCCACCGCCAGGTAGACCCAGTCGGTCAAGGCCTGGCGCCGAACGCCCTGGAAGACCAGGGGCAGGGAGAAGGCGGTCTTGAGCTCGACCACCACCGGGTCTTCGCCCTCGCGGCAGGCGACGACGTCGCAGTCTGCCACCTCGCCCTTGACCTCGTAGCCCTGGCCCTCGAGGAAGCGCTTGATCGGCGGGTAGAGGTCGGTCTCCCGAAGGCGGGTCATGGCTTGCGGCCGGTAACCGAAAATGAAGATAATCCGGCCCTGATATCACGATTCGCGACGACAGGGTCGCGCCGCTCCGGCCGCGCCCCTCCGCCCCCACATCCGGAGGCCGCCCCCGCGCGGCGGCGAGACGCACATGGAGGATACGGCCTACCGGCTCTACGACCCGGCCATGTACGACTTCTGGACCCCGGCGGAGAGCTATTGGGAAGCCAGCCTGCCGGGGCCGGAGCGGCTGGCGCCCCTGTCGGGGAGCGAGAGCTGCGACGTCGCGATCGTCGGCGGTGGCTACACCGGCCTCTCGGCCGCCCTGCACCTGGCCCGCGACCACCAGGTCGACGTCCGGGTCCTGGAGGCCGGCCACCTCGGCTGGGGCGCCTCGGGCCGCAACGGCGGCTTCTGCACCATGGCGCCGACCAAGCTCTCGACCAAGGGCTTGATCCTGCGCCACGGCCTGGAAGCGGCCAAGGCCTTCTTCGATGCCCAGAAGGCGGGCCTCGAGCTGGCCCTGGCCCTGGAGCGCGACGAGGGCATCGATTTCGACCGCCAGGGCGACGGCGTCTTCGTGGTCGCCCACCAGGCCTCGCGCTACGAGGAGCTGGAAACCGAGGCGGCCCTTCTGAGCGGCCAGTTCGGCTTCGAGACCGAGGTCCTGCCGGCGGAAGCCTTCCAGGAGATCGGGCATGCTTCGACCGAGAACTTCGGCGCGCTCTTGATCCGCTCCGGCTTCGGCCTCCATCCCCTGAAGTACGCCCGCGGCCTGGCCCGCGCCGCCCTACTGCGCGGCGCCAAGCTGCACCCCCACAGCCGCGTGGAGAGCTGGACCAAGGTCGGCAGCCAACACCTGCTGGAAACCGACGGCGGACGCCTGAAGGCGCGCCGCGTGCTGCTGGCGACCAACGGCTTCACGCCGGAGGGCGTCAACCCGGCCTTCGACGGCCGTACGCTTCCGGTCATTTCGAACATCGTCACCACGCGGCCGCTTACCGAGGCCGAGCTGGCGGCCCAGTCCTGGCGTACGGAGAACCCCATCTCGAATACGCGTACGCTGCTGTTCTACTACCGCCTGCTGCCGGACCGGCGGCTGCTGTTCGGCGCCCGCGGCGACACCAGCGGCACGCCGGCGGCCGGCGAGCGCATGCAGGCCTGGCTGGCCCGGCGCCTTGGCGAGGTCTTCCCGGCCTGGCGCGAGGTCGAGATCAGTCATTTCTGGCGCGGCTTCGTCTGCGTCACCCGCGACCTGACTCCCGCGGCCGGCCAGCTCGAGGACGACCCCAGCGTCTTCTATGGCTTCGGCTACCACGGCACCGGGGTCAACGCGGCGCCCTGGACCGGTCGCGCCCTGGCACGGATCATCGCCGGTGCGGCGGAGGCCGAGGCCGAGCTGCCGGAGATCCTGCGCGGACCGGCGCGGCCTTTCCCGTTGCCGGCCCTGCGGCTTTGGTTGTTGCGCTCGGCCAATCTCTACTATCGTCTGGTCAAGGACAGGTATTAGTGATCCGATGGACCCGCTTGATCCCCTCGTCCTCTTGCCTCTACCTCGGCTGTCATGCCCGGACTCGATCCGGGCATCCATCGAGCCGCCGGCGCCATGGATTGCCGGGTCAAGCCCGGCAATGACAGACAGTGGAACTCGAGTGTCAGGTTCATGACGCGAAAAAGTCTCACACCACGAGAAAGGTGCGGCAAAGCCACAGTATGAAGAAGGCACGCCCCAAGACTACGCCCGCCGCCGAGTTCAAGGCCTTCCAGGCCGCCCACCCCGAGACCCGCTACGTCGACGCCATCCTGACCGACCTCTGCGGCATCGTGCGCGGCAAGCGCTATCCCATGGCCGAGGCGGAGAAGCTCTTCACAAACGGCCTGCAGCTCTGCGAATCGGTCTTCCTGCTCGACGTCACCGGGGCCAACACCGATCCGGCCGGCCGGGGCTTCACCGACGGCGACCCCGACGGCACCTTGGTGCCGGTCCCCGGCACCCTGGTCCCGGTGCCCTGGGCCGAGGAGCCGCGTGGCCAGGTGCTGATGACCATGACCACGCCGGAAGGCGCGCCTTCGCCGGTCGACCCGCGCAACGTCGCGATCCGGGTGCTGGAGCGCTTCAAGGCGCTGGACCTGACCCCGGTGGTCGCCTTCGAGCTGGAGTTCTACCTGCTCGACTCCGAACGTAACGCGGCCGGCCTGCCGCAGCCGCCGATCTCGCCCAAGACCGGCCGGCGCGAGGCCAGCCTGCAGGTCTACGGCATCCAGGAGATCGACGGCTTCGCCGCCTTCCTGCGCGACGTCGAGGCCGCCGGCGCGGTGCAGAAGGTGCCGGCGAACATCGCGACCGCCGAGTTCGCCCCGGGACAGTACGAGATCAACCTGCACCACGTCGGCGACGCCCTCGCCGCCGCCGACCATGCGGCGCTGCTGCGTCACATCATCAAGTCGGTGGCGCGGCGCCACGGCGTCGAGGCCAGCTTCATGTCCAAGCCTTTCCTGGACCAGACCGGCAACGGCATGCACGTCCACATCAGCCTGCTGGACAAGCAGGGCCGCAACGTCTTCGCCGCCGAAAGCCCGCTGGGCAGCGAGACCCTGAGGCACGCGATCGGCGGCCTGATGGCGACCATGGCCGAGGCCATGGCGATCTTCGCGCCCAACGTGAACGCCTTCCGCCGCTTCGGGCCCAACCTCTTCGTGCCGGTCAACCGCTCCTGGGGCGCCAACAACCGCTCCGTGGCCTTCCGCATCCCGACCGGCCCGCCCGACAGCCGGCGCATCGAGCACCGCTTCGCCGGCGCCGAAGCCAACAGCTATCTGGTCCTGGCAGCGATCCTCGCCGGGATCCACCACGGCATCACCGGGGAGATCGATCCAGGCCCGGCGAGTGAAGGCAACGCCTGCGAGACGGTCGATCCCGACCTGCCGCTCGACGTGCCGTCCTCGCTGGCCCGCCTCGAGGCGGCGAAGGTCCTGGGCAGCTACCTTGGGCCGGAGTACCTTGAGGTCTATGCCGCGACCAAGCGCAACGAGTACCGGGACTTCATGAACGACATCTCGCTCAGGGAGTACGCTTGGTACCTGTAGGAGGTCCGTGGGAGGGACCAGGGAGGACGTCATGGCCGGCCAGGATCAGAAATTCGCCCTCAGTCGGGGGGAGGACGCCGCCTTCGAGGGCGGCGGCCTGCGGTCCTTCTTCGAGTACCGCGACCTGGGGCTGGCCGAGGCGACCGGCGGCCGCTACCACGCCCAGGTCATCCGGGCCAGCGCCCCCTGCCAGGACGGCACCGGCCCGCACCGGCACAGCCTCGAATTCCAGATGGTCTACGTGCTCAAGGGCTGGGCCCGCTTCGACTACGAGGGCCAGGGCGAGGTGACCTTGAAGCCGGGCGACTGCGTGCTGCAGCCGCCGGGGATCCGGCACGAGCTGACCGCCTGCTCCGACGACATGGAGCTTCTGGAGGTCACCTCGCCGGCCGAGTTCGGCACCGAGCCCGCCTGACATATCCGCAAGGGAGTGCGGCCATGAGCAGCAAGGAATGCGATGCTCCGAAGGCCCGGCACGGCGACGCGGCCAAGCCGGCGACCGGCGGCCGGCCGGAAAGCGGCCTGGACGAGGACTACCTCGCCCAATGGACCGCCTGCGGCGAGGCCAAATACCCCTATGCCGACCGCCTGAAGCGCAAGCCTTTCGAGCGCGAGAAGCGGAGCCTGCAGATCGAGCTCCTTAAGCTGCAGGACTGGGTCAAGGCCAGCGGCGAGCGGATCGTCGTCGTCTTCGAGGGCCGCGACGCGGCCGGCAAGGGCGGCACCATCAAGACCCTGACCGAGCACCTCAACCCCCGCGGCGCGCGGATCGCCGCCCTGGCCAAGCCCAACGACCGGGAGCGCAGCCAGTGGTACTTCCAGCGCTACGTCGAGCATCTGCCGTCGGGCGGGGAGATCGTGCTCTTCGACCGCTCCTGGTACAACCGTGCCGGGGTCGAGCGGGTCATGGGCTTCTGCTCGCAGGAGCAATGCCGGGCTTTCCTCGAGGAGGCGCCGGAGTTCGAGCGCCTGCTGGTCAAGCACGGCACCCACCTGATCAAATACTGGTTCGCGGTCACCCGCGAAGAGCAGGCCAAGCGCTTTGCCAAGCGCCGGACCGATCCGCTAAAGCGTTGGAAACTCAGTCCGATCGATCTGGCTTCGGTCGACAAGTGGCACGACTACACCGAGGCCCGCGAGGAGATGTTCTTCGCCACCAACCGCGAGTGGGCACCCTGGACCGTGATCAAGTCGGACGACAAGAAGCGGGCCCGTCTCAACTGCATGCGCCACCTGCTTTCGCAGTTCTCCTATCCGCACAAGGATCAGGCGACGATCGAGGGAATCGACCCGCTGATCCTGGCCCGCGCCGACTCCATCTTCGAGGGCTACCTCGGCCCGGCCGAGACATCTTGAAGCGGCGCTGCTCCCGCTGAAGCGGTCCGACCGGCGCCGCTGCCGGAGCCTTCCAGGCGGCCAGGGCAGCGCCCGGCAGGAGGCCGCATTCCACGCCCCTGGTTCCGCCGAATCGGCTACCCCGGATAGGCTGTCGCTCCCAGCCTGGAGAACCTTGCCGCGACCTCGGAATCGGCCACAGGCGAGTGCCGCCAACAAATTGATATCAATGGTCTTTTCACGCCCGAGTAAGATGAAAAATTGTTAATCTGGCCGTAAGGTCGCGGCAAGGACTCTCATCCCATCTTGCACTATCAAGAGGGTGTAAGTCTTCGTGTCTTGGAACCTGGATTTTAGCCACGACACGATGGAGGAAAGGACAGATGGGGCAGATGTTCCCCCTGACACGCGAAACCAAGCTGACGCAGGCCGTGACCGGCTCGGTCCTGGCCGGCGGGCTTCTGGTTTTCGCGCTGGCCGGCGCCGAGACGGCCCTGGCGCGCCCCGCGCCGGAGAGCTTCGCCGACCTGACCGAGAAGGTCGCGCCGGCCGTGGTTAACGTTTCGATCGTCAAGACCGGCGGCCCGATCGTCCGCTTCGAAGGGCCCGAGGGACGGGACCTGATGCCCTTCGGCGAGGATCATCCCCTGCGCGACTTCTTCGAGCGCTTTCTCGGTCCGGACGCACCGGAACTGCCCGGCGGCCCGCAAGAGCAGCGTGGCCTGGGCTCCGGCTTCATCGTCGATCCCGATGGATATGTCGTGACCAACCGTCACGTCATCGCCGGGGCCGACGAAATAACGATTACCCTTCATGACGGGCGGTCGCTGACCGCCGAACTCGTTGGCCAGGACGAAAAGACGGACCTGGCCCTGCTCAAGGTCGAAGCGGACGAGGCCCTTCCCTCTGTTGCCTTCGGCGATTCTGAGGCGGTCCGGCCCGGTGATTGGGTCATCGCCGTCGGCAACCCCTTCGGCCTTGGCGGTTCCGTGACCGCCGGCATCGTCTCCGCCCGCGGGCGGGACCTGCCGGGCGGCAGCATCATCGACTTCCTGCAGATCGACGCACCGATCAACAAGGGCAACTCGGGCGGGCCGACCTTCGACATGGACGGCAAGGTCATCGGCGTGAACACCGCGATCTACTCGCCGAACGGCGGCAGCGTCGGCATCGGCTTCGCGATCCCGTCGGAGATTGCCAGCGAGGTCGTCGCCGATTTGCGCGAGAAGGGCAAGGTCGAGCGCGGCTGGCTGGGCGTCCGGATCCAGGCGGTCACGCCGGAGTTCGCCGAGGGCTTCCGCCTCGAGGAGGCCAAGGGGGCGCTGATCTCCTCCGTCACGCCGGACAGCCCGGCCGCAGCAGCGGGGCTGGAAACCGGCGACGTCATCCTGTCCTGGGACGGCAAGGCCGTGGACGAGCTCAAGGATCTGCCCCGGCTGGTCGCCTTCACGCCGGTCGGCAAGACCGTCGAGGTCGAGATCTGGCGCGACGGCGCCCGCGAGACGCTCGAGGTCGTGACCGGCCAGGCGCCCGGCGAACAGCAGCTCGCCGCGATCGGCGGCCCCGACGACAGCGACAAGGTTCGCCTGCCCGGCACCGGCCTGACGGTTGCGACCCTGACCGCCGAGCGCCGGGACCGCTTCGGCATCGCCGAGGAGGTCGAAGGCGTGGTCATCCTGCGCGTCGAGCGCGACAGCCTGGCGGCCCGCGAGGGCCTGCGCCGCGGCGACGTCATCCGCAGCCTGGCCTCGGAAGCCGTCGAGACGGCGGCCGACGCCAAGCGCGAAATCGAAGAGATCAAGGCCGAGGGCCTGGAGGTCGTTACGCTCCTGGTTTCCAGGGACGGCGTCGAGACCTTCTTCGCCCTGCGGCTGAGGAACGCATAGCACTGGACATACCCTCCTCTCCTAACCAGAACCAGAGGGTTTCCGCGTCGGACTGCCAGGTAGGCACGTCCGACGCGGCCGTTTTGGGGACCGCTTGGTGCGACCGTGACCCTTGCCTGAAGGGGGCGCCAGCTCCGCATGACATGCTAGAATGGGCTTCGCCCGAGGCCCCGGGCCGTTGAGTAAGCCTGGAAGAGGCCGGAAGCGCTGGGAAAGATGCGAGTACTCATCGTCGAGGACGACAAGGAGACGGCCGGCTACATCGCCAAGGGCCTGAAGGAATCCGGCTACAGTCCCACGGTGGTGACCGACGGCAAGGAAGGCCTGCTGATGGCCGCCAGCGAGGACTTCGACCTGGCCATCGTCGACCGCATGCTGCCGGGCCTGGACGGCCTGTCCATGGTCGAGACCCTGCGCGGGACGGGCAAGGACCTGCCCATCGTCTTCCTCAGCGCCATGGGCAGCGTCGAGGAGCGGGTCAAGGGCCTGCGCGGCGGCGCCGACGACTATCTGGTCAAGCCCTTCGCCTTCTCGGAGCTTTTGGCCAGGATCGAGGTCCTGCTCCGCCGCGGCAGCGCCAGTGGCGCCGAGACCCATCTGCGTGTCGGCGATCTGGAACTGGACCTGCTGGCCCGCACGGTGCGCCGGAGCGACAAGCCGATCGACCTGCAGCCCCGGGAGTTCAAGATCCTGGAATACCTCATGCGCAACACGGGCCGGGTGGTGACCCGGGTCATGCTCCTGGAGAACGTCTGGGACTACCACTTCGACCCCCAGACCAACGTCGTCGACGTCCACATCTCCCGGCTGCGCCAAAAGATCGACAAGGACTTCGACAAGCCGCTGCTGCATACGGTCCGCGGCGCAGGGTACTGCCTCCGTGAGCCCGACTAGCCTGTTCCGATCGCGGATCTTCCAGTTCGCGCTGATCTACCTCAGCCTGTTCGCGGTTATGGTGGGGCTGATCGGCTGGATCGTCTTCGACGTTGCCAAGGAGTCGGTCTCGCGCCAGATCGAAGCGACCATCGACGCCGAGATCACCGGCCTGGTCGAGCAGTACGACCAGCGCGGCCTGCCCGGCCTGATCGAGGCGATCCGCCGCCGCGCGGCCGCCGAGGACGGCTCCCGCGGGCTTTACCTTCTGTCCGACCAACGAAACCGGGTCCTGGCCGGCAACCTCAGCGGCTGGCCCGACGAGCGGACGGACGACCAGGGCTGGGTCACCTTCCGTCTGGGTTTCCCGGAGTCGGAAGGCGGGGGCACCAACTTCGGCCGGGCCCGGGTCCTGACCGGCAACGGCTTCAAGCTCCTGGTCGGCCACGACGAGCGCGAGCGGACCTGGGTCCAGTCGACCATCCTCTGGACCCTGGTCGGCAGTTTGGCGGCCACGGTCACGGTGGCGCTGCTCGGCGCCGTCTTCATGAGCCGGACCCTGCTGCGGCGGATCGATGCGATCACCGCGACCAGCCGCGAGATCATGGCCGGCGACCTGACCCAGAGGGTACCGGCCAGCGGCCGCGGCGACGAGTTCGACCGCCTGGCCGCGAACCTCAACGCCATGCTCGACCGGATCGAGGCCCTGATCACGGGGATCAAGCAGGTCTCGGACAACATCGCCCACGACCTGCGCAGCCCCCTGGCCCGCCTGCGCAGCCGCTTGGAGGTCACCCTGATGGAGCCGCCCGACGCCGAGAGCTACCGGGTCGCGCTGGAAAAGACCATCAGCGAGGCCGATCACCTGCTCAAGACCTTCAATGCCCTGCTCAGCATCGCGCAGGCCGAGGCCGGGGCGCCGCGCCGCAACTTCGCCGAGGTCGACCTTTCGGCCGGCGCCCGCGACGCCGCGGAGCTCTACGAGCCCCTGGCGGAGGAGAAAGGCCTGCACCTGACCGTCGAGGTCGCCGAAGGGATCCGCCTCCAGGGCGACCAGCACCTGCTGTTCCAGGCGCTGGTCAACCTGCTGGACAACGCCATCAAGTTCTCGCCCGAAGGCGGCACGATCGAGCTGAGCCTGCGCCGAGCGGGCGCGCGCGCGGCCCTGGCCGTTGCCGACCGGGGACCCGGCATCCCCGAAGCGCTGCGCGAGCGGGCGCTGGAGCGCTTCTTCCGCCTGGAGGAGAGCCGCAGCACGCCGGGCAGCGGCCTGGGCCTCAGCCTGGTCGCTGCCGTGGCGCGGCTGCATGACGGCCGCATCGCCCTGGAGGACAACCACCCGGGCCTGCGCGCCGTTCTCGAGCTACCGCTGAACGACAGGCCGCCAAAGGCAGCGCGCGCCCACAAGGAGGCCGAGGTCGCTGGCGCGCCGGCGTCGGCCGGTCTCAAGCCTTCTTCCGAAGCAGCATCGTGAAGCTCATGGGCGGCCGCAAGGCCGCCGCGCCGAGTTCCGGAAATCCCATCGAGATGTCCTCCGGCCGCTCTTCGAAATGGGTCAGCTCGAGACCTTGGCCCAGGGCGGCGGTGATCACATCCGAGAGCTTGTGCGGGAACCAGTAGTTCGGTCTGGCGCCGTAGTCGCTGCCGCCGTAGTAGTCGAGGCCGTCCTTGTCCTCGTAGACGCCCTGATTGAAGTAACTGTAGTGCAGCTGCGGCGGGTCGACCGGATCGCCGGGCTCGAACATGTAGAGCGCCGGATGCTGCTCGTGGATGAAGATCAGCCCGCTGGGCCGCAACAGACGGGCCGGCACCGCGAAGAAGGCGTCTAGGTCCGGCATCCAGCCGAGGACCCCGATGGTGATCAGCACCCGGTCGAAGGCCGCATCGTAGTCCTGCGGGATCTGGGTGATCTCGGTCTCGACGAAGTCGCAGGCGATGCCGCCGGCCGCGGCCAGGGCCCGCGCCTGCTCCAGAAAGCGGGCGGAGAAGTCGAAGCCGACGCAGCGCCCCGCGCCCAGGTTCTTGACCGAGAGGAGCTCGCGGCCGTCGTTACAGCAGAGATGCGCGACGTCCTTGCCCTCGATCCCGATCTCGCGCAGGAGGTCGGTCTCGACCGGCTCGAGGCAGCTGTAGCCCGGCCGGCGAAAAGCGGCCAGCAGGCGTTCCTGGTTGTGCCGCGCATGGACCGGCGCGACCTCGTCCCAGGCGGCCCGGTTCGCCGCCACGTAGTCCTTGGGGTCCTCGTCCACCTCTCCTACCACCTTCCATCGGATTGCCGGCCGCCGAGCCGCAAGGCTTGCGCGCGCCGGGAAGTGCCTGTCTGATAGCCCCGCTGATTTCGCAAGTCTATGGATAAGAAAAGAAAACGCCAGGGAGAGGAGGGCACTCGATGAGCCGCGACCCGCGCTACGACCTGCTCTTCGAGCCGGTCCGGATCGGGCCGGTGACGGCCCGCAACCGCTTCTACCAGGTGCCCCACTGCGCCGGCATGGGCCATCGCGAGCCCAGCGCCTCGGCCGCCATGCGCGCCATGAAGGCCGAGGGCGGCTGGGCCGTGGTCTGCACCGAGGAATGCGACATCCACCCGGCCTCGGACTTCTCGCCCTACGCTGAGGCCCGGCTCTGGGACGACCGCGACATCCCGGCCCTGGCCCGCATGGTCGAGGCGGTGCAGGGCCACGGCGCCCTGGCCGGCATCGAGCTGGCCTTCAATGGCGCGGCAGCGCCCAACCGCTTCAGCCGCGAGATCCCCCTGGCGCCTTCCGACAGCGTGGTCGAGCCCTACGACCCGGTCCAGGCCCGCGCCATGGACAAGAGCGACATCCGCGACCTCAGGCGCTGGCACCGGGAGGCCGCGCTGAGGGCGCGCAAGGCCGGCTTCGACATCGTCTACGTCTACGCCGGGCACGATCTCGGCCTGCCGATGCACTTCCTGTCGCGCCGCCACAACCGGCGCGGCGACGAGTACGGCGGCAGCATCGAGAACCGGGCCCGCCTGCTGCGCGAGCTGATCGAGGACACCAAGGAGGCCGTCGGTGACCGCTGCGCGGTCGCGGTCCGCCTGGCGGTCGACGAGCTCCTGGGCAGGGAGGGGCTGACCGCCGAGGCCGAGGGCCGCGAGGTGGTCGAGCTGCTGGCCGAGCTGCCGGACCTCTGGGACGTCAACGTCAGCGGCTGGCCGAACGACTCCCAGACCGCCCGCTTCGGCCCCGAGGGCGCCCAGGAGGCCTACGTGGCCTTCGTCAAGCAGGTGACCAGCAAGCCGGTTGTCGGAGTCGGCCGCTTCACCTCGCCCGACGCCATGGTCTCGCAAGTCAAGCGCGGCGTGCTCGACATGATCGGCGCGGCCCGGCCGTCGATCGCCGACCCCTTCCTGCCGCGCAAGATCGAGGAGGGCCGGCCGGAGGAGATCCGCGAGTGCATCGGCTGCAATATCTGCGTCTCCGGCGACAACAACATCGTGCCCCTGCGCTGCACCCAGAACCCGACCATAGGCGAAGAATGGCGGCGCGGCTGGCATCCCGAGATCATCCCGCCCAAGGCCTCCGAAGACCGGGTCCTGGTGGTCGGCGGCGGCCCGGCGGGGCTGGAGTGCGCCCGCGCCGCCGGCCAGCGCGGCTACGCCGTGACCCTCGCCGAGGCCGGGCGCGAGCTGGGCGGCCGGGTCACCCTGGAAAGCCGCCTGCCCGGCCTGGCGACCTGGGCCCGGGTCCGCGACTACCGCCTGGGCCGCCTGGCCGCCCTGCCCGAGGTCGAGATCTACCGGGAGAGCCGGCTGGACGCCGCACAGATCCTGGAGTTCGGCTTCGAGCGGGTGATCCTGGCCACGGGATCGCACTGGCGCCGCGACGGCCTCGGCCGGGCCCTGCGCCAGCCCCTGGCGGGCTGCGACCGGCCCGGGGTCCTGACCCCCGACGACCTCCTGTCCGGGATCCGGGCGGCCGGCCCGGTGCTGATCTACGACGACGACCACTACTACCTGGGCGGGGTCCTGGCCGAGAAGCTGCGCCGCGACGGGTTGGAGGTGATCCTGGCGACGCCCGCCCCCGACGTCTCCCACTGGACCCACAACACCCTGGAACAGAACAACATTCAGAAGCGGCTCCTGGAGCTGGAGGTCGGCCTGCGGCCGCAGCGGGAGCTGAGTGCGATCCACGACGGCGAGGCCGAGCTGGCCTGCGTCTTCACCGGGCGCCGCGAGCGGCTGCCGGCAGCGAGCGTGGTCCTGGTGACCGCGAGGCTGCCGGCGGACGAGCTCTACCGGGACCTGATGAAGGCGCCCGAGGCCCTGGCCGAGGCCGGGATCAAATCGCTGCGCCGTATCGGGGATTGCCTGGCGCCGGGAACGATCGCCGCCGCGGTCTACTCTGGACAGCTTGCGGCCAGGGAATTAGACCAAAAGGGGTATGGTGATTTCCAACGAGAGGTTGTGGCCCTCAGCCCGGCCTGATCACGCTTTGTTCGGCAGAGTAAAGGTTAAGCTTTTAACACTTGGTGTCAGGGCCGGGGCATTTCTGAATCCAATAAGGTTTACGAGACCTTAACAATTGACAGGGCATACTACGGCCATATTCTAATCCTCGCGCGTGGGTCGGGCCGCGTGGTTCAGAATTGGTGTGCAGTATCAGCAGGCGCAGGTTAAGGACCTTGAGAATCCACCTCGGACCACGCTGGCGAAAAATCGGTCTTTACCGAACTGCAATTGTTTCCGGGCTCTTACTCGGCGTGGTTGTCGCTCTCTTCGACACAGGTCCGCAGTCCGGAACCGACCGAAGCGCATCCGTCCGAATTCCCGAGGTCGCCCGAATCGATACCGCGGTCGCAGCCGCGGTCGTGCCGCACCGTCTGTCCCAGGATCCGGCCAACGGCGAGATCCCGGCCCTGCCCTTCATCGCCAACTACGAGCCCAAGGAATGGACCGTGGATGCGGCCGAGGACGGGCCCTCGCCGGTTCAGCTCGCCTCGCTGCCGATGGCGCGCGCCGAGGTGATCCGGGTCGAACGCGGCGACACCCTCTTCGGCCTGCTCTCCGACCTCGGCGTCGAGCGCGAGGAAGCCCGGGCGGCGGTCGGCAGCCTGACCGACGTCTTCAATCCGAAGCACCTGCAGCCGGGCCAGGAGATCCACCTCGCGCTACACGAGGAGAAGGGCGAGAACGGGGTGCTGGTCACCGGCTTCTCCTTCCAGCCCAACGTCGATACCCGGGTCGTCGTTCAGCGCGACGATCGTGGCAGCTTCCAAGCGCGCAGCATCGACCGGCACCTCTACAAGACCTACGCGGTCGCCGAGGGCACCATCGACACCAGCCTCTTCGACGCGGCGACCGACGCCGACGTCCCGCCGATCGTACTCTCCGAGATGGTTCGGGCGCTCAGCTTCGACATCGACTTTCAGCGCGACCTGCAGCGCGGCGACACCTTTGAGTTGCTCTACGAGCGCTACCTCGACGAGACCGGCCTCGATGTCCGCTCAGGCAACGTGCTCTACGCGCAGATCGTCCTGCGCGGCAAGCCGGTGCGCTTCTATCGGCACGAGACCGCCGAGGGTGCCAGCGACTTCTTCAACGAGAACGGCGTCTCGATCCGCAAGTCCCTGATGCGGACGCCGATCGACGGCGCCCGACTGAGCTCCGGCTTCGGCATGCGCAAGCATCCGATCCTGGGCTACAACAAGATGCACCGGGGCACCGACTTCGCGGCCCCGAGCGGCACCCCGATCTACGCCGCCGGCGACGGCGTCGTGGAGGTGGCCAAGTGGAACGGCGGCTACGGCAAGTACGTCCGGATCCGCCACAACTCGACCTACAAGACCGCTTATGCCCACATGAAGCGCTTCGCCCGCGGCATCACCAAGGGCAGCCGGGTGGAGCAGGGCCAGGTCATCGGTTACGTCGGCACCACCGGCCGCTCCACCGGCCCGCACCTGCACTACGAGGTGCTGCTGAACGGCCAGCAGGTCGACCCGCGCCGGATCAAGATGCCGACCGGCAGGATCCTGAAGAGCGAGGAACTGGTCGCGTTCCGCGATGCCCGTAAGCAGATCGACGAGCTGCGTCTGCGCTACAAGTCCTCGGTGATCGCGGGATTCGACTGCAAGGGCCAGCCCCAGGAAGAGCACCCCGGTCTCGCCGCCGGCTGCTGAGCCTCCAATCCACCTAAAGCTCTTGCTCGCTGAAGCCCGCTTCGGCGCTGACGTGCGCGTGACCCTTTGGCCGGCTCGCCCCTCACCCTCCCATCGCCTGACGGCAACGGGCCCCTCCCTCTCCCTCGGGGAGAGGGTTGTGCAGGCTTGGTGCGGCGATAGCCGCGCCTTAGCCGGAGCTGGGTGAGGGGTAGTCCCGTCCTTTCCGGTCGGAGACCCTAACCCGGACGGCGCATGGCGAAGACGTGGTCGACCCGCGTGTAGTCCAGGTAGCCGAGGCGGGCGATGGGCTTGACCTTCTCCATGTCGACCAGGCCCGCGGTCAGGACCGAATCGTCGATGTGGATCCCGATGACCTCGCCGATCACGATGGCGTTGCGGCTCCCGGGGTTCTTGGCCGGCAGCTCCACGGTCTGGTGGAAGCGGCATTCCAGGTGGATCGGCGAGGCCTTGACCCGCGGCGGCTTGACCAGCGTGGAAGCCTCGGTCTCCAGCCCGGCGAGCTCGGACTCGTCGACCGCGCCGGGGACATGAAGGCTGGTCTGGTTCATGGCCTCGCGCAGCTCCCAGGTGGCGATGTTGACCACGAACTCGCCGGTCGCCTCGCAGTTGGCGACGGAGTCCTTGCCGCTGCCGTCCGGCTTGCGGCCGTTGGTCGCGAACATCACCATCGGCGGCTCCCCGGCGACACCGTTGAAGAAGCTGTAGGGCGCCAGGTTGACCTCGCCGGTGGCGCTGATCGAAGTGATCCAGCCGATCGGCCGCGGCACGACGCAGCTCTTGAAGGGGTTGTGCGGCAGGCCGTGATCGCCCTTGCGCGTGTCGTAGAACATCCTTCCTCCCAACAGGCCGGTCACCGACTCAAGATCGGGGAATCATCGAAGAATTCAAGGGCGCCGGAACGCCGAAGGCGGCGGCAAGCTGCGCCGCCGCCCCGGCAAATCCGCAAGTCGGGCGCTCAGGCCGCCTCGGCCTTGACCGCTTGGCCGTTGATCAGCAGGTGCCCCTCCCCGGCCGAGACCCGGACCGCCTCGCCGTCGGCGACCTTGCCGGCCAGGATCATCTCGGCCAGGGGGTTCTGCAGCTCGCGCTGGATCACCCGCTTCAGCGGCCGAGCCCCGTAGACCGGATCGTAGCCGCTCTCGGCCAGCCATTCCCGCGCCCTGCCGTCCAGCTCCAGGCTGATCTTGCGCTCGGCCAGGAGGGCGTCCAGGCGCTGCAGCTGGATCTCGACGATCCCGGTCATCTGCGCCCGGGTCAGCCGGTGGAACAGCAGGATCTCGTCCAGACGGTTGAGGAACTCGGGCCGGAAGGCGGCGCGCACCACTTCCATGACCTGGCCCCGGACCTCGGTCGAGTCCTGGCCCTCGGGCTGGTTCGCCAAGACGTCGGAGCCGAGGTTGGAGGTCATGATGATCAGGGTGTTGCGGAAGTCCACCGTGCGGCCCTGGCCGTCGGTCAGGCGGCCGTCGTCGAGGACCTGCAGCAACACGTTGAAGACGTCGGGATGGGCTTTCTCGACTTCGTCGAAGAGCACCACCTGGTAGGGCCGGCGGCGGACCGCCTCGGTCAGGGCGCCGCCCTCCTCGTAGCCGACGTAGCCCGGCGGCGCGCCGATCATCCGCGAGACCGCGTGCTTCTCCATGTACTCCGACATGTCGAGGCGGACCATGGCGGCCTCGTCGTCGAAGAGGAAGGCGGCCAGGGCCTTGGTCAGCTCGGTCTTGCCGACGCCGGTCGGGCCGAGGAAGAGGAAGGAGCCGATCGGCCGGTTCGGGTCCTGCAGGCCAGCGCGGGCCCGGCGCACCGCGTTGGCGACCGCGACGATAGCCTCGTCCTGGCCGATCACCCGGTCGCGCAGCGAGCCCTCCATGTGCAGCAGCTTCTCGCGCTCGCCTTCGAGCATCTTGTCGACCGGGATGCCGGTCCAGCGCGAGACCACCCCGGCGATCTCGCCGTCGGTGACCTCCTCGTTGAGCATCCGGTTGTCCTGGGCCGCCACCGCCGCCTCGAGCTGCTTCTCCAGGTCGGGGATCGTGCCGTAGCGCAGCTCGCCGGCGCGGTCCAGCCGGCCCTCCCGCTGGGCGATCTCGAGCTCGCCGCGGGCCTCGTCCAGGGCCTCCTTGACCTTCTGGGCACCGGCCAGGGTCTGCTTCTCCGCCTGCCACAGGGTGGTAAGGGTGGCAGACTTCTCCTCCAGGTCGGCGATCTCCTTCTTCAGCTTCTCGAGGCGCTCCTGGGAGGGCTTGTCGCTCTCCTTCTTCAGCGCGGCCTCTTCGATCTTCAGCTGGATCAGCTTGCGGTCGAGCTCGTCGATCGCCTCCGGCTTGGAGTCGACCATCATGCGCAGCCGGCTCGCCGCCTCGTCGACCAGGTCGATCGCCTTGTCCGGCAGGAAGCGGTCGGTGATGTAACGGTTTGACAGGGTCGCCGCGGCCACGATGGCGCCGTCGGTGATCCGCACGCCGTGGTGCAGCTCGTACTTCTCCTTCAGGCCGCGCAGGATCGAGATCGTCTCCTCGACGCTGGGCTCGGCGACGAAGACCGGCTGGAAGCGCCGCGCCAGGGCCGCGTCCTTCTCGACGTGCTTGCGGTACTCGTCCAGGGTCGTGGCGCCGACGCAGTGCAGATCGCCGCGCGCCAGGGCCGGCTTCAGCATGTTGGAGGCGTCCATCGCGCCCTCGGCCTTGCCGGCGCCGACCAGGGTGTGCAGCTCGTCGATGAAGACGATGATCTCGCCCTCGGCTGCCGCGATCTCCTGCAGCACGGCCTTGAGGCGCTCTTCGAACTCGCCGCGGAACTTGGCGCCGGCCACCATGGCGCCGAGGTCCAGCGCCATGAGCCGCTTGTCCTTCAGGGACTCGGGGACGTCGCCGTTGACGATGCGCTGGGCCAGACCTTCGATGATGGCGGTCTTGCCGACTCCCGGCTCGCCGATCAGCACCGGGTTGTTCTTGGTCCGGCGCGACAGCACTTGGATCGTGCGCCGGATCTCCTCGTCGCGGCCGATCACGGGGTCGATCTTGCCGGCCCGGGCGTCGGCGGTCAGGTCGCGGGCGTACTTCTTGAGGGCATCGTAGCCCTCCTCCGCGCTGGCCGAATCCGCGGTGCGCCCCTTCCGCAGGTCGTTGATCGCCTGGTTCAGGCCCTGGGGCGTCGCCCCGGCCTCCGTCAAGGCCTTGGCCGCGGGCGTGCCGGCCGCCATCGCGAGGGCGAGCAGCAGGCGCTCCACGGTGACGAAGCTGTCGCCGGCCTTCTCCGCAAGGGTCTGGGCCTGCTCCAGGAGCCGCGCCAGCTCCGGCGTCAGGTAGAGCTGCCCGGCGCCCGCGCCCTCGACCTTGGGCACCTTGCCCAGCTCGGCCTCGATCGCACGAAGGGCGGACGCGGGATCCCCGCCCGCCGCACGGATCAGGCCGGCGGCCAGACCTTCCTTGTCGTCGAGCAGGGTCTTGAGCAGGTGCTCGGGAGTCAGGCGCTGGTGATTGCTGCGCAGCGCAAGACTTTGCGCCGCCTGGATGAAGCCGCGCGAACGGTCGCTGTAGTTCTCGAAATCCATGCTGTCCCTCTCCGGCGGCACCCGGTCTCGGCGTGCGGCCAAGGATTGCGGTCCAACGGCTCGCGCCCGAATTCAGCGGCGCGCGGCCCCTTAACGCATTGATCCCCTTGATATCCTTCGGGCGATCTCGCTTCCGAATATATGGGAGATCCGGCAGCCCAACTCAAGCGCTTCGGCCGGCCCCGCGAAGAAAAGACCCCCGCCTGTGCGGCGGGGGTCGGGGAAGATTCCCAAAGTGTCGTATCAGGAGAGATCGATGCCGACGGACGAGCCTTGGGAAGACCGGCCCAGGGCCCAGGGCTGAATGGGCCTGACCGGATCGGGCGCGGCGCCGAACATCACGCGCTTTGTACCCTGCCGCCACCGCAGATGCAATTGCAAATCACTCGCATTATCAATTTGGCTCAGAGCCGCGCGGACCGCGGGGCATTGATTCCGGGGCTTCGGCGAAGGATTATGGCGCTCCTTCGAGAGGGAACTGCGATGTCCACGTCGATCCGGGCGATCTACCGCTATCCGGTCAAGGGCCTGTCCGGGGAAAGCCTGCCGCGGATCGCCCTCAGCCCTGACCGCGCCCTCCCCCACGACCGGCGCTTCGCCATCGCCCGAGCGGCGCTCCGGCCGGGGGATCCGGCCCAGGACGGCTGGCAGCCGAAGTCCGCCTTCCACCAGCTCCAGCGCGACGAGCGCCTGGCCCAGCTGCGGGTCGCCTTCGACGACGACACCGAGCAACTGGTCCTGTTCCGCCACGGCCGGCAGGTGTCGCAAGGCAAGGCCGGCGACCCTCTGGGCCGAACCCTGCTGACCCAGTTCCTGACCGCCTTCCTCGCCGCCGCGGGCCAGGGCGCGCCCCGGCTCGTCGAGGCCAGGGGCTTCGCCTACACCGACGCGCCGGACCCATTCATCTCCCTGATCAACCTCGCGAGCGTCGGCGACCTCCAGCGTATCGTCGGGGCGCCGGTCGAGCCGCTGAGGTTCCGCGCCAACCTCTACGTCGAGGGCGCGGAGGCCTGGGAGGAGATGCAATGGATCGGAGGCCGCCTGCGGATCGGCGGCGCCACTTTCAAGGTCGTCGACGCCATCGAACGCTGCGCCGCCATCAACGTCGACCCGGAAACCGCCGAGCGCGACCTCAACCTGCCGCTGGCCTTGCAGCGGGGCTACGGTCACTGCCTGATGGGCGTCTATCTCCGTGTGCTCGAGGCGGGCCAGGTCGCCGAGGGGGACCCGCTGGAAACGATCGCCTGAGTCGGCCGGGCGCCCGCGCGCCGCGCCGCCAAGGCGACTCCAACCTGTCGATGCTCTGGAGCGGCTGTTGGACTGGTCCGGCCGGCTGCTGCCCTACACGCCCGGCAGCGGCGGGGACTCCTTGTCTTCCTTGGCGGCCTCGCCGTCTTCCGGCTTGGCGGCCTTCGGGGCCCGCCTGCGGCGCTTCGGCGCCGGCCGCTCGCCGCCGCCGTTGACCTCGGCACCGTTGACGGCGGCCTCGGCCGCCGGCGCGGGAGAGGGTTCGGCCTTTGCCGCTTCTGCGGCTTGCCCGGCATCCGCGACCGGCTCGGCCCCGTCCGTCGCCTTGACCGGCTCCGCGCCCTCGGCGGGCTGAGCCGGCTCCGCGCGCTGACCACCGTCCGGACCCTGACGGTCGTGACCGTTCTCGCGCTGGCGCTGCTGCTGCTGTTGCGGCCGCTGCGCGCTCTGCGGATCGGTGCTGTCGTTCATGATCCGGAAGTAGTGCTCGGCGTGCTGGTAGTAGCCTTCGGCCGAGATTCGGTCACCTGTGGAAGTGGCGTCACGGGCCATGGCCAGGTACTTCTCGTAGACCTGGTGGGCATTGCCCCTGATCCGAACATCCGGACCGTTGCTCTCGAAGCTCTGATGCTTGAGAGGGACGTTGTGCTTACGATTTGAGCGGCCGCGCGACCGCCTTGCGTTGTGCGCTTGTCTCATCGTTCCTGAAGTTCTTCCGCAAAACCCTGTTTGCTCGCATCCCCGACCCGCTTCGGGCCAAGCCACAGAAGGGTTGGCTCGCTACAGTACCTACGCTTTGGGATCGCGGGCGCCTTTGCCTGGCGCTGAGTCCGAGGGGCTATCCCCGTTCGGATGCGACACCCTAGTCGGGATTCCCCATATTTCCAACCCTTTTTTCCCTGATCTCAACCTCTTGAAAAGGGTGTGGCAATCAGGCACCGCTCGCGCCCGGCAAGGTCTCGGACCCTTTCCTGGACCTTGAGGCCGACCGCTTCGGCGAGCCCTTGGACCACGTCCGCCTGGCCAAAGCCGACTTCGAGGGCAAGCAGCCCTTCCGGAGCCAACAACCTGGCGGCCTGCGGGAGAAGGACGCGATAGGCGTCCAAGCCATCGCGGCCGCCGGAGAGCGCCTGGAGCGGGTCGTAGACCCTCACCTCAGGCGCGAGATCCTCGATCTCTGATTCGACTATATAGGGCGGATTGCTAACAATTGCTTGCCAAGTCCCGGCAAGATCCTCGGCCCAGTCGCCGACTCGGAAGGCGGCCCGATCCTGCAGGCCGAGAGCCTCGGCGTTGCCCCTGGCGACCTCGACCGCCGCCACGCTGCGGTCCACGCCCAAGCCCCGCGCCGCCGTCAGCTCCGACAGGAGGGCCAGCAGGATGCAGCCGCTGCCGCTGCCGAGATCGAGGACCCTGAGGTGCGCACGCCGGTCCGGCAGGCGCGCCAGCACAGCCTCGACCAGGGTTTCGGTCTCGGGCCGGGGATCCAAGGTGTCGGCCGTCACTGCGAAATCCAGGCTCCAGAACTCGCGCCGGCCGAGAATCCGGGAGACCGGCTCTCGGCGCGCCCTTCGGGCGAGGAAGGTCTCGTAGGCGGCCAGCTCGCCGGCATTCAGGCGTCGTTCCGGAAAAGCGGTCAGGCGGGTGCGCGCCTGGCCGGCGGCTTCGGCCAGCAACAGCCGGGCGTCGCGCGAGGCCGCCTCGACGCCGGCCCGCCGCAGACGCAGCGTCCCACGCCGCAGGGCCTCGCCCACCTCGAGCGTATCCGACATCACGGCGCTCACGCCGCGTCCTCGCCGTCCGCCGCCGGGTCCTGCGCCAGCCGCGCCGCCTGGTCCTCGGCGATCAAGGCGCCGACCACCTCGTCCAGGGCATCGCCCGACAGGATCCGGTCGAGCTTGTAGAGGGTCAGGTTGATCCGGTGGTCGGTGACCCGGCCCTGCGGGAAGTTGTAGGTGCGAATCTTCTCGGAGCGGTCGCCGCTGCCGATCTGGACCCGGCGGCTTTCCGCCCGCGCCGATTCCTGCGCCTGGCGCTCGGCGTCGTAGAGCCGCGCCCGCAGGACCTTCATGGCCTTGGCCTTGTTCTTGTGCTGCGACTTCTCGTCCTGGCAGGTGACCACGATACCGCTCGGGATGTGGGTGATCCGGACCGCCGAATCCGTGGTGTTGACGTGCTGCCCGCCGGCGCCCTGGGAGCGATAGGTGTCGATACGCAGGTCCTTCTCGTCGACGTTGACGTCGACCTCCTCGGCTTCCGGCAGCACGGCGACCGTCGCCGCCGAGGTGTGGATGCGGCCGCTGGATTCCGTCGAGGGCACCCGCTGCACGCGGTGCACGCCGGATTCGAACTTCAGGCGCGCATAGGCGCCCGGCCCCGAGATCAGGACCGAGGCCTCCTTGAGCCCGCCCAGGCCGGTTTCCGAATCGGACAGGCTCTCCATGCGCCAGCCGTTGTGCTCGGCGAAACGCTGGTACATCCGGTAGAGCTCGGCCGCAAAGAGCGCCGCCTCGTCGCCGCCGGTGCCGGCGCGCACCTCCAGAATGGCGTTGCGCTCGTCGTCGACATCCTTGGGCAGAAGCATGATCTTGACCTCCTGCTCCAGCGTCGGGAGCCGGGCCTCGACCGCCTCGAGCTCGGCCGCCGCCAGCTCCCGCATTTCCGGGTCGCTGCCGTCCTCGGCGAGCAGGGCCTCGAGGTCGCGCGCCTCCTTGCGCGCCGCCCGCAGGCCTTCGACCGCCTCGACGACCGGGCCGAGGTCCGCGTAGTCCTTTGCCAGGCGCGTGTAGTCGGCCGAGCCCGGATCCGGATGCCGGGTCAAGTCCTCGCCGAGCTTCTGGTGGTGCTCGACCACCCGCGCCAACTTCTCGTCCAAATTCACGTGCCGTCCTGTTCTTTCTTCGCCTTGTCCTCGGCCGGCGACCGGTCCAGGCCGAACAACCGGCGCAGCCCCTCCTCCAGCCGGGAGGCCTCACCGGCAGCCGCGGCGTCGCGCAGGCGGCGGGAGGGATCGTGGAGCAGCCGCTTGATGAGAAGGCGGGTCGCCGCCTCGGCATCCAGGCCGCCTTGCAACAGCACCTTGCGGCGCTCGCTCTCGAAATGGTCCCGCAGGGCCGCGACCGTCGGCGTCGCCGCCCGTTCGGCCCGGGTGCGGAGGAAGTTCCCGAGTTCCTCCTCGATCAGCGCCCAGGCCGAACCCGAGGCCTTGTCGCGGCTGGCCCGGCCCTCCTGCGCGACCCGTTCCAGATCGTCCAGATTGTAGACGAAAGCCTCTTCCAGCTGGTCGACCGCCGGTTCGACGTCGCCCGGCACCGCCGCGTCAATGATGAATATCGGGCGCCAGCGGCGGCGCTTCAATGCCGTGCGGACCATGGCCTCGGTGACGGTGTAGCGGCCGCTGCCCCGGGCCGCGACCAGGATGTCGGCGTCCTTCAGGGCCTCGGCCAGTTCCTCCCAGGGCCGGTAATGGCAGGCCAGGCGCCGGGCGACCTGGCCGGCGCGGGCTTCCGAGGGATGGGCGAAGACCAGATCGCCGATCTCGGCATCCTTGAGCTGCCAGCCCAGGACCTCGGCCATCTCGCCCAGCCCCGCGATCAAGGCGGTGGAGCGGTCGAGGGCGCCGTGGATCCGCCGGGCGACCTGCAGCGCCGCCGCGGCGATGGTCACCGGCTGCGCCGCCAGCCCGGTCTCGCTGCGGACCCGCTTGGCGGTGGCATAGGCCGCCTCGAAGAGGCGGTCGATGAAAGGCCCGGTCATGCCCGCCGCCGAGGCCGCGCGATGGCTCTCCTTGACCTGTCCGAGGACCTGGGGCTCGCCGAGGATCTCGCTGTCCAGCGAGGAGGCGACCGCGAAGAGGTGCCGGACCGCGGCCTCGCCCTCCAGCAGGTAGGCCTGCTCGGCCACCTCGCGGGCCTCGACCTGCCCCCAGGCGGCCAGGAGCGTGGAAAGCCGCTCGCGCAGGACCTCGGCCTCGCTGCCGGCCGCGACCACGTCGAGGCGCTCGCAGGTGTCGAGAAGGACCGCCTGTGTCAGGCCGGCGGCGCGCAGATCGGCAAGCCGTCGCGCGGCATCGCCGTCGACCTCCAGCAGCCGCTGGCGCAGCAGCGGACCGGCCGTCCTCTGATTGACCCCGAAGATCAGGGCGTCGTTTTCCGTCAGGGACTCCATGGCATCTCCGGCCAGGATACCCCGGGCTAGCCGATCCGCGCGAGCCGTTCGCTCAGCGCGGCGAAGGGCACCAGCTCCTGCTCGCCGGAATCCAGGTCGCGCAGGGTCACGGACTCCTTTGCGAGTTCGTCTTCGCCCAGGATGAGAGCGGCGCGGGCTTTCATCCTGTTGGCCCGGGACAGCCGCTTCTTCATGTTGCCCGAGAAGCCGAGCTCGACCGTGAAGCCTTCGCGGCGCAGGCGCTCGGTCAGGGCCAGGGCCGCGCGCTCGGCCTCGGCGCCCAGCGGCACCACCACCAGGGGCCGCAGGTCGGGCAGCTCCGCGGCCATCAGCAGGACCAGGCGCTCGACCCCGGCGGCCCAGCCGGTGCCGGCCGTCGGCGGACCGCCGAGCTGCTCGATCAGAAAGTCGTAACGGCCGCCGGCCAGCACCGCGCCCTGGGCGCCGAGGGCCGTGGTGGTGAACTCGAAGGCGGTGTGGGTGTAGTAGTCCAGGCCGCGGACCAGCCGCGGGTTGAGCTGGTAGGCGATCCCCAGGGCGTCGAGGCCGGTCTTGACCTCGTCGAAGAAGTCCACGCTGGCCGGGTTCAGGTAGTCGGCGAAGAGCGGCGCGCCGGCGACCAGGGCGCGGTCGCCCTGGTCCTTGGAATCGAGGATCCGCAAGGGATTGCGGGTCAGCCGCAGGCGGCTGTCCTCTGAGAGATCGGCCTCGTGATCCCGGAAATAGGCGACCAGGGCCTCGCGGTAGGCCTTGCGGCTTTCCGGGTCGCCCAGGGTGTTGAGTTCCAGGGTGGTCTTGTCGCGCACGCCCAGGGCATCGAGTATCGCCGCGCCGGCGGCGATGATATCGACGTCGCCCAGGGGCTGCGGCACCCCCAGCAGCTCGATGTCGATCTGGTGGAACTGGCGCTGGCGGCCGGCCTGCGGCCGCTCGTGGCGGAACATCGGGCCGGCGAAGAAGAACTTCAGCGGAAGCTGCTGCGCCAGGCCGCCGGAGATGAAGGCGCGGGCCACCCCCGCGGTCGCCTCCGGGCGCAGGGTGACCTGCTCGCCGCCCTTGGTGTCGAAGGTGTACATTTCCTTGGTGACGACGTCGGAGGTGTCGCCCAGGGTCCGCTTGAAGACCTCGGTGAACTCGAAGATCGGCGTCGCCATCTCGCGGTAGCCGTAGCGCGCCGCCACCTCGCGCGCCGTCTCGAAGACGGCGCGGAAGCGGCGCATGTCGTCCGGCAAAATGTCGTGCGTGCCCTTGACGGGCTGCAAAGCGCGCAACGCTGGAGATCCCCTGGGCTAGGACGCGGCGGCCTGGGGCGGAGCCTCGCCCTGCTCTTCGGCGGCCTTGGCGGCCTCGATCTCGGCCGCCTTGTCCTCGACCAGCTTGACCAGGTGCTCGACGATGTCCTCGTCCTGGAGGCGGTGGTGCGGCACGCCGCTGATGTAGACCTGGTGGGTGCCCTTGCCGCCGCCGGTGAAGCCGATGTCGGTCTCGCGGGCCTCGCCCGGGCCGTTGACGACGCAGCCGATCACCGAGAGCGTCATCGGCGTGGTGATGTGGGCCAGGCGCTGTTCCAGGACCTCGACGGTCTTGATGACCTCGAACTGCTGCCGGGCGCAGGACGGGCAGGAGATCACGTTGACCCCGCGGTGGCGCAGGTTCAGCGCCTTGAGCATGTCGAAGCCGACCTTGATCTCCTCGACCGGGTCGGCGGAGAGCGAGACCCGCAGGGTGTCGCCGATGCCCGACCACAGCAGCATGCCCAGGCCGATCGATGACTTGATGGTCCCCGAGCGCAGGCCGCCGGCCTCGGTGATGCCGATGTGCAGCGGATAGTCACAGGCCTCGGCCAGGCCCTGGTAGGCGGCGACGGCCAGGAACACGTCGGAGGCCTTGCAGGAGATCTTGAACTCGAAGAAGTCCTGGTCCTCGAGGATCTTGGCGTGGTTCAGGCCGCTCTCGACCATGGCCTCGGGGCAGGGCTCGCCGTAGCGCTCCAGTAGGTCGCGCTCCAGAGAGCCGGCGTTGACCCCGATCCGCATCGAGCAGCCGTGGTCCTTGGCCGCCTTGACCACCTCGCGCACCCGCTCGGTCGAGCCGATGTTGCCCGGGTTGATCCGCAAGCAGGCGGCGCCGTTCTTGGCCGCCTCGATCGCCCGCTTGTAGTGGAAATGGATGTCGGCGACGATCGGCACCGTAACCTCGGGCACGATCTGCTTAAGGGCCGCGGTCGACTCCTCGTCCGGACAGGAGACCCGCACGATGTCGGCCCCGGCGACCTCAAGGGCTCGGATCTGCGCCACCGTCGCAGCCACGTCCGAGGTCAGGGTGTTGGTCATCGACTGCACCGTGATCGGCGCGTCGCCGCCGACGGCCACCTTGCCGACCCGGATCTGCCGCGAGGCGCGGCGATGAATATCGCGATAAGGCCGAACGCTCATGAACATCGCTCTCGATTGCGCCGCGCCGGGCCGGCCCCTGGGATCAACCCGGGCCGCCTTCGCCGCGGCCCGTCGCGACCGATGTCTCCGGTTCGCTCTGGAGGCGCCCGGCGCCTGTCGGGGCGCAAGATGCGTCCTTCGCGCCGAAAACTCAAGGCTCGCTGGACCCGGTCACAGATCTTAAACATCGCCGCTGCCGGCCCAGGCCCGGCCAGCGGATTCGGTGCGGCTGCCTTGGGATCAGGGGTTGGTCGCGGTCCCGCTCTTGAGGCGCGTCGGGTCGAGGTTGATGTTGCGCACGATAGCGCCGACCGCGCCGACCGAGGGCGTGGCCTGGCCGTCGACTTCGATCTGCAGGCCGCCGGCATTGCCGGTCAGCATGGTCAGGCCTTGCTGGTCCGGCACCCGATAGCTTTCGCCACGGCGCAGCACCTTGGTCAGGATCAGCTTGTCGTCGGCGTCCCGGATCAGGACGTAGGAGTCGTAGATCGCCCGGACGACGATCCGGGACTCCCCGTTGACCGAGCCGTAGACGACCGGCGCCTCCGGCTCGCTCTCTCCCAGCGCGGCGGTCTGGACGGGCTCGGGCTGAACCGCGGGCTGGCGGCCCGGCGCCTGGGGCGGCAGGGGCGCGATGGTCACCCCTTCGCGCTGCTGCACGGCCGCCGGCCTCTGGGTCTCGGCTGTGCTCTGGTCTTCCGGCGCGGCGTCGGCCTGGGCCTCCGCGGTCTCGGCGCCTCGGGCCACGACGACGGCGGCCGTGTCCTCGGTGGCAGCGGCCCCGTCCGGGGTGCCGTTCTCGAAGGCGGCGGCCGCTCCGCCGGCGGGCGGTTCTGCCGCTTCTGCAGTCTCTTCGACCGGTGACACTAAGGGTGTCGGCGCCGCGACCGGGGCCGCCTCGCGGGGCTCGATCGCCTCCGCCTCGGCCGGCGCCTCGGCGAGCTCTGGCGCCTCCGGGACCTGTTCGGCCGCGGTCGGCTCAACCGGGGAGTCCTCCGCCTCCGGGCCGCCGCTCGGCAGCGTGGCCTCGGCGGTCGCGTCGTTGTCCAGGACGGCCTCGACCTGGGCCTCGACCTCGACCTCGACCGGCACCGCCGGCGGACTGAGGTCCTCGGTTGCCGCGGTCGGCGCCGGCGAAGCCTCGGTCGCCTCGGGTGCCGCGGCCGGCTCTGTTTCGGCAGACTGCGGCCCGATCGCGTCCGTCTCCGGAAGTTCGGCGACCGCGATCTGGGAGCCGGGTTCCGAACCGACCGGCGCGATGCCAGGATCCGAGGCCGAAGATCCCGCAGTGGCCGTGTCCGTGTCGGAGGGATCGACGAAGCCGGACGGGGCATCGGGAAGATCGGCGACGCTCACGCTGGGCGGTGGCGCGGGCACCTCGGCCGCCGGGACTGCCGGCACCTCGGGAACCTCGTCGACCCGCGGCGTTGCCACCTGCTCCGCTCCGGTCGAGGAGAAGTACCAGACCCCGTAGGCTCCCGCGATCAGGACGGCGGAGACGAGGAAGATCAGGCTGCCTGGAATCCGGGTCTCCGGCTCCGGACTCGGAAAGACCAGCTCGGTCCGGCGCGTGAAGTCCGCGACCTCGGCCTTGAAACGACTGGCGATGTCTTCCGTGTCGAGCTTGAGATAGTCGGCGTAGGCACGCACGAAGCCGACGGCATAGGTCGGCCCGGGCAGATCCTCGAAACGGCCCTCCTCGATCGCCAGCAGATAGTCGTAGCGGATTCGCAAAGCGTGGGCGATATCGTCCAGTTCCTGACTGGCATCGGTCCGGGCCTCGCGCAGCTTGCGCGCGACGCTGTCAGCCGCCAGGGGCCGCGGCTCCGCGTCATCACCCGGCCAGGCCGGCGAGAAAGAGTCCCTGTTTTCCGTCGACGACACGAGTTTCCGCTTCTGATCCGACAACACGTCTCTCTGCGCCCAGCGCAAGAGCCGCACGCAGCCGCCCTGCCCTGGCCGAACAGACCATAGAAGTTACTGCTCAGTGGTTAACGCCAGCTTTCTAGACCTGTTGAAGGCCAAATCCACTAAGGCTTTGTAACAAATCGGCATGGCGGCACCTAGACGCTTCGCGTCCTGCCCCAAAAACGTCACATTTTTGGTCCGCAAAGCCGCCTTGCAGGGCCTCTGCCGTCGGGCCGATGCCGCGCGCCGCCCGAGCGGAAGCTCCTAGTCGGCGTCGAGGCCGTAGGCGGTGTGCAGGCTGCGCAGGGCCAGCTCGGTGTATTCCTCGGCGATCAGGACGCTGACCTTGATCTCGGAGGTCGAGATGACCTGGATGTTGATCCCCTTCTCGGCCAGGGCGCGGAACATGCTGAGCGCCACGCCGGCGTGGCTGCGCATGCCGACGCCGATCACCGAGACCTTGACGACATTGGGGTCGGAGACGATCTCGGCGGCGCCGAGCTCATCCTTCCTGGCCTCGAGCGCACGCACCGCGGCGGCCAGGTCGGCCTTGGGCACGGTGAAGGTCAGATCGGTCTTGCCGCCCTCGGCGGAGACGTTCTGCACGATCATGTCGACGTTGATCGCGGATTCGGCCAGGGGCCCGAAGATCCCCGCCGCCACGCCGGGCCGGTCCGGAACCTGCACCAGGGTGATCTTGGCCTCGTCCCGGCTGTAGGCGATGCCGCTGACGACTTGCTGTTCCATGATTTCGTCCTCATCGACGACCAGGGTTCCCGGCAGCTCCTCGAAGCTGGACAGCACCTGGACCCGGACCCGGTGGTTCATCGCCGCCTCGACGGCCCGCGTCTGCAGGACCTTGGCGCCCTGCGAGGCCATTTCGAGCATCTCTTCGTAGGTGATCCTGTGGAGCTTCCGGGCCTTGGCCACGATCCGGGGATCGGTGGTGTAGACGCCGTCGACGTCGGTGTAGATGTCGCAGCGTTCGGCCTGCAGGGCCGCGGCCAGGGCGACCGCCGAGGTGTCCGAGCCGCCGCGGCCCAGGGTCGTGATGCGGCCCTGGGAGTCGACGCCCTGGAAGCCGGCGACAACCGCGACCTGGCCCTCGGTCATGCGGCGGCAGATCTCCGCGACCTCGATCTGCTGGATCCGGGCGCTGCCGTGGGAGTCGTCGGTGCGCATCGGCAGCTGCCAGCCGAGCCAGGAGCGGGCCATCACGCCCCGGTCCTGGAGCACCACCGCGAGGAGCCCGGCGGTCACCTGCTCGCCCGAGGAGACCACGACGTCGTATTCCCTGAGGTCGAAGAGGCTGGCGCTGTCGTTGACGTAGTCGACCAGCTGGTTGGTGACCCCGGACATGGCCGAGACCACGACCGCCACCTCGTTGCCGCGCTCGACCTCGGCTTGGACCCGCTTGGCGACGTGCCGGATGCGCTCCAGGTTGGCCACCGAGGTGCCACCGAATTTCATGACAATTCGGGCCATGGTCCTGAGGTCCCGGAAGAAAGCAAGTGCCGCGGCGCGGCCGACGACGGCTTGCCCAGCTGAGGGCGGCTATCCATACTCCCTCCCCTCAGCCCTGACAAGCGGAGGCGAGGAGCGAGTCCCTTGGCCGAAAGCGACCACAAGACCGGCGGCGCCGCGGCGTCGACGGCCGACCCGCGGGAGATCGAGAAGTTCTCCGCCCTGGCCGAGGACTGGTGGGATCCCGCGGGCCAGTTCGCCCCCCTTCACCGTCTCAACCCGGTGCGCCTGACCTATGTCCGCGACCGCCTGGCCGCGCAGTTCGGCCGCGATCCCCTGGAGCCCCGCCCCCTGGAGGGTCTGTCGATCCTCGACGTCGGCTGCGGCGGCGGCCTGCTCTGCGAGCCTCTGACCCGGCTCGGCGCCCGGGTGACCGGTCTCGACGCCTCGGCGACATCGGTCGAGGTCGCCCGGCGGCACGCCGAGCTGTCCGGCCTCGACATCGCCTATCGCCAGGGAACCGCGGAGGAGCTGGCGGCCGCGGGCGAGAGCTTCGATGCGGTCGTCTCGCTCGAGGTGGTCGAGCACGTCGCCGACCTGACCGCCTTCCTCGCCGCCGCGGTCGCCCTGACCCGCCCCGGCGGCGCCCTGGTCCTGGCGACCTTGAACCGGACGCCGAAGTCCTTCCTCCTGGCGATCGTCGGCGCCGAGTATCTGCTCCGCTGGCTGCCGCGCGGCACCCATGACTGGCGGCGCTTTGTCCGGCCCTCGGAACTGGCCGCCGGCCTCCGGGCCCAGGGGGCGGCGGTCGCCGACATGATCGGGGTCGCCTACAACCCCTTGAGCGACGACTGGCGACTGTCCAGAGACCTCGAGGTCAACTACATGCTCGCCGCGATCCGGCCTCGGGCCTGAGCCCGGCGCTCAGGAATCGCGGCGCGGCAGCGGCAGGCGGCTGAACTCGACGCCTTCCTCGGCCAGGGCCTCGGCCTCCGTGTCGCTGGCCTGGCCGTAGATGCCGCGGGCCTCGGTCTCGCCGTAGTGGATCTTTCGGGCTTCCTCGGGAAAGGCCTCGCCGACATAGTCACAGGTCGCTTCCACGTGGTCACGCAGCCGCTCCAGGGTGGCGCGCAGGGCCTGCGCCTCTTCGGGCGATCCGCCCTTTGCCATGGCGACCGAGGCGTGGGGACGCGCGCCTTGGCCAGGCCCCGACGGATCGGCCGACCTGGCGATGCGCGGCGCCATGATCGCCTTCTCGACCTTGTGGGACCCGCAGACGGGGCAGCCGAGATCTCCGGCCGCGGCCTGCGCCTCGAAGGCGGCGTTGTCGCGGAACCAGGCCTCGAAGTGATGATCACGCCGGCATCTGAGGTCGAAACGGATCATGTCGATATCGGATCCCGAAAGGGCCGGTATCGCGGCCCATCTCCAGGTCAAGTGTTACACGCCGTGAGGAGCAGGCAAGGACCAAGCCGCCTCTTGATTCAAAAAGTCGAGGGATTCGGCCTTTCTTGATCGGTCCAGCCAGGCGAAGTCAAGATGAAGATTCTGTTGCAATCGTTTTGAAGCGGAGTCAAAAATAAGGGGCCACCGCAAAAGAAGTGGCCCCGAGTTCACAGGGAGGATAAAGGGACGACAGATTCAAAAGACGCAGAACCAAAACCTGTCGTCGGGGGCGACGCGAATCCGCGTCGCCCTTTCTAACTTAGTGGGTCGTTCTCGGAAGCGTTAACGAATTTTTACGCGAGTAACAGCGGAATTGCATCGCTGTTGCAAATCTGCCACAAATTCCCGCAGCGATCTGAATTTCAAGCGATATATTGCTGTTTGACTTACGCCGAAGGGCGCTTGGGGTAGATAAATCCCTTGGCTGGGTAGCTGCGGCCGCCCAAGGTCCGTCCCGGCGTATACCAGATGCGAACCAGCGACCAGTCGTTCTCCGGCGAGACGTCGACGACCGGGGTGTTCTCGTGGACCCGGCCCCGGTTCAGCCAGTTCGCGTGGCTGATCAGGATCACCCGATCGTTGAGGACCGCCTCGACCACCGCGATGTGGCCGCCGCGCAGCTGCCGGCTGCGCCCCAGCACCAGGACCGATCCGGCCATGGGCGTGTGGCGCCGGGCGTAGCGGCCCGCGGCGGCACGCCACCAGGTCCAGGCGTCGCCGCGGATCTCGATGCCCGAGATCCGGCGCGCATAGGGCACGCACTGCAGCGGCCGCGAGGGCGTGCTGATGCGCGCCGAGGCCGCCGCCAACTGAAGCTCCGAGCTCGGAAAGGCCGGCTGGGCGCCTTGCTCGGGCGCGCAGCCCAACAGGATCAGGCTTCCGGCAAGGACCGCGACGGGAGTGGCAAAGCCTGCGCGCATGATTCCTTCTCGCCTCCGCGGTCCTTGGGTCATGGGTCCTCGAGCCGGCGGCAGCTTACCCGATCCGAGGATGGGACGCACCCGCTCGAGCGGCGGCCGCGCGTGACCTTTATCGGACTCGCCGGCAGCGTCTAGGATGACCGCCATGTCCGAGCCCGCGCCCGCCCGACCTCACGGCCCGAGCCGGCCCTCCGCCTGGGTGGAGCGCTTCGCGCCGCTGGTCCCGGCGGTTGGGGCGGTCCTCGACCTCGCCTGCGGCGGCGGCCGGCACAGCCGGCTCTTCCTGGCGGCCGGCCACCCGGTGACCGCAGTCGACATCGCGGTCTCGGCCCTTGCCGACCTTGCCGGAAAGGAGGGCCTGGAGATCGTCGAAGCCGACCTGGAGGACGGCGGGCCCTTCCCCTTGGCCGGCCGCAGCTTCGCCGGGGTCGTGGTGACCAACTACCTGCATCGGCCGCTCCTGCCGGCGCTGGTCGACGCCGTGGCCCCGGGCGGGGTCCTGATCTACGAGACCTTCGCCCGCGGCAACGAGCGCTTCGGCAAGCCCCGCAACCCCGACCATCTCTTGGTGCCTGGCGAGCTGCTGGCGGCCGTGCAGGGCCGGCTCCGGGTCCTGGCCTACGAGGACCTGGTCGTCGAGGAGCCGCGGCCGGCGGCGGTGCAGCGGATCTGCGCGCGGAACGAGGCCGGGTGAGGCCGCCGCCGGATCACGTCCGGAACCAGAACTCGATCTCCTCGGTCTCGACCTCGAAGCGGGCGGCGTGCTCTTCCCCGGCCTCAAGGTGATACCAATCGCCGGGGCCGTAGCGCTCCTCCACCCCCGCGCGGATCAGGATCAGCTCGCCCTTGGTGATGACCCCGTGGTTCTCCGTGTCGTGATCGTGGGGCGGGATCGTCGTCCCTGCCGGATAGACCGCGAAGAGGACGTCCGCTCCCTCGGCCCGCAGGCGGAACGCGTCGAAACGCTCAGAGAAAGGCTCGAGAGCCTGAATTCTCTCGGGAAAGCTGGACATGGCGAACTCCTTCGGTATTCCGCTCATTGGGTCCGGGGCTCACGATAGCGCGAAGTCGAGGGCCCGCTCGGCGTGGATCCGCGTCGTGTCGAAGACCGGCAGGTCAACGTCTTCAGGGCCGATCAGCATGCAGACCTCGGTACAGCCGAGGATCACCCCGTCGACGCCGCCGCACCGCTGGGCCTCGATCAGATCGAGATAGGCAGCCTTGGACTCAGGTCGGACCACGCCCTGGCAGAGCTCCTCGTAGATCACCCGATGGACGAGATCGCGGCCCGCTTCGTCCGGCACCGCGACATCGATGCCGTGGCGGTCGCGCAGCCGGCCCTTGTAGAAGTCCTGCGCCATCGTATAGCCGGTGGCCAGCAGCAGCGGATGCTGCGCGGGCGACGACTGGATTGCCGCCGCCGTGGTATCGGCGATGTGGATCAGCGGGATCTCGACCGCGGCCTCAACCTCGGCCGCCATGCGGTGCATGGTGTTGGTGCAGATCACGATCGCGTCGGCGCCCGCCAGGGCCAGAGCCCGCGCGGCTTCGACCATGCTGTCCGTGGCCGCCTCCCAATCCTCGGCGGCCTGGAGGGCCTCGATCTCGGCGAAGTCGAAGGACCACAGCAGAAGCTGCGCCGAGTGCAGGCCGCCCAGGCGCTGTCGCGCCAGTTCGTTGAGGTGGCGGTAGTAGATGGCGGTGCTTTCCCAGCTCATCCCGCCGATCAGCCCCAGGGTCTTCATCCGGCAAGGCTCCCCGTTTCCAACCATTCGCGAACCAGAAACCAGACTATGGCCCTCAAACCCGAAACAAAACTCCTGGATTTGAAAAAGCTCATTTCATATTCGTAACGGTATGAATTGGGACGACCTGCGCTTCTTTGCCGCCCTGGCCTCGGCGGGCAACCTTGCCGCCGCCGCGCGCCGGCTCGAGAGCTCGCCGGCCACGGTGTGGCGACGGGTGACCGCGCTCGAGGCCCGGCTCGAGACCCGGCTCTTCGAGCAGCGCCGCAACCCCTATGCGCCCTCCCCGGCCGGCCGGCGCCTGCTGGAAACGGTGGAGCGTATGGAGGCGGAGCTGGCCGCAGCGACGGCGGATCTGGGCGGCCTGTCCGACGAGGTCGGCGGCGAGGCCCGGGTCACCGCACCCGAGTTCCTGGGCGCGGCGGTCATCGCCGAGAGCCTCGGCCGGCTTGCCGAGGCCCATCCCCTGCTGCGGGTCGAGCTGGTGACCGCGAGCCCCACGGCCAGCCTGGCCCAGCGCGAAACCGACCTGGCGCTGCGCTTCGAGCGGCCGCAGCGCGGCGGCTTCCAGGCGGTCGCCGGCTTCGCGGTCGGCTTCGGGATCTATGCCGCGCCCGCCTACCTGGACCGCCGAAGCAGACCCGCCTCGCCCTTCGACCTGGAGGGTCACGCCGTCATCGATTTCGACGAGAGCCAGGGCCACGCCGCCCCCGCGCGTTGGCTGAGCCGCAGCCTGCGCAAGGCCCGGATCGTCTTCCGCAGCAACAGCCTGCAGGCCCGGCGGGCCGCGGGCGAGGCCGGCCTGGGCCTGCTGCTCCTGCCCTCGATCACCGGCGATCGCACCCCCGGCCTCGAGAGACTTTGGTCAGGCGCCGAGCTGGGCCGCCTCGAGTTGCTGCTGCTGGTCAACGAGAGTGTCGGCCGGGCGCCACGGGTCCGGGTCCTGCGCGACCACCTGCTCGCGACGCTGGAGGCCGAATCCGAAGCCCTGGCGGGGTGAAGCGGACCGGTGTCGCCGAGCCTACTCCCCGGCCTCGCGGAGATGGGATGCCGCCGGAGGCTCGAAGCGGCGGTCGTGGCCCAGCGCGGGCACCATGCGCCGGGCCTCGGCGATCCGGGCGGGATCGATCTCGGCGGTGACCACGGCGGGCGCCTCGCCACCGTCGGCCAGAATCTCGCCCCAGGGCGCCACGACCAGTGAATGGCCGTAGGTCCGTCGCCCCTCGGCGTGCTCGCCGCACTGGGCCGGGGCGAAGACGAAGCATCCGGTCTCGATGGCCCGGGCGCGCAGCAGGACGTGCCAATGGGCTTGGCCGGTGAACTCAGTGAAGGCGGCGGGGACGGTCAGGAAATCGGCCCCGGCCTGGGCCAGGCCCCGGTAGAGCTGAGGAAAGCGCAGGTCGTAGCAGACGCTGAGGCCCAGGATGCCCCAAGGCAGGGTCGTGGTCACCGCCGCGCTGCCGGCCTGGTAGGTCGAGGATTCCCGGTAACTCTGGCCGTCCGGGATCTCGACGTCGAACATGTGGATCTTGTCGTAGCGCGCGGCGATCCGGCCGGCCGGGTCGAAGAGGAAGGACCGGTTGGCGACCTTCTCGCCGTCCAGCCCAACCGTCATGGAGCCGATCAGCAGCCAGAGCTCGAGCTCCGCCGCCAAGGCCGAAAAGGCTGTGACCCCTTCGTGCTCGGCCTCCGGGCGCGCCTTTTCGAGGGTCAGCCGGCGGCGCGGCTCCATCATGGTCGTTGTCTCGGGGGTCAGCACGAAGTCGGCGCCCCGATCCCGGGCGTCGCGGATCAGGGCCGTGGCGGCCTCGATGTTGGGGCCGAGGTCGCGGCCCGAGGTCATCTGGACCAGACCGACGGTGAAGCGGCCGGTCATCCCACGCGCTCCAGGAGCGGGTCGAGCTTGCCGCTCTGCTCCAGGGCGTAGAGCTCGTCGGAGCCGCCGACGTGCTCATCGTCGATGAAGATCTGCGGCACAGACGTGCGCCCGCCGGCCCGTTGGATCATTTTCTGGCGGCCGCCCGGATCCATGCTTACGTCGATCTCACGGTAGGGCACGCCCTTGTCCTTCAAGAGCCGCTTCGCCCGAAAGCAATATGGACAGAACATCGTCGTATAGATCTCGACCTCGGCCATCCTGGACTCCCACTTCCCGACACCACCGGGATCCCCACAATCCCAGGCTCAATGTAAGTCTAAAGGCCGCGGATTTACAGGTCGTGATCACACCGCGCTGGGCCGGACCACCCGGGCCAGCACCAGGGCGTCGACCTGCGCGGCCCCGGCGCGGCGCAGCACCCGGGCGCAGGCCGACAGCGTCGCGCCCGTGGTCAAGACATCGTCAACCAAGAGCAGACGCCGGCCTTCGATCTCCGGCCGCCGGCGCGGCTCGACCGCGAAGGCGCCCCGAAGGTTGCGCTTGCGGGCGGCTGCAGAGAGCCGGCCCTGGGGCGGGGTGTGCCGGCACCGGCGCAGGATCTCCGGGCGGTAGGGCAGCCCGGTCCGGCGGCCGAGGGCCTGGGCCAGCAGGGCGGCCTGGTTGTAGCGCCGGGCGAAGAGCCGGCGCCAATGCAGCGGCACCGGCAGGATCATCTCGGCCTCGCCGAGCAGCTCGGTCCCGGCCCGCGCCAGCCACTCGGCATAGGCTGGCGCGGCCTCGGTCCGGTCGCCGTGCTTGAAGCCGAGGATCAGGCCGCGGCTGTTGTCGTCGTAGCGCATCACCGCCCGGGCCCGGTCGAAGGCCGGCCGCCGGCGCAGGCAGGCGCCGCAGAAGACCTCGGGTCCCGGGTCGTAGGCGAAGGGCAGGCCGCAGATCCCGCAGTGGGGCGGCGCCAGGAAGGCGACCCCCTGCCAGCAGCTCGGGCAGAGGCTGCCCGGCGCCGAGACCAGCCCGCCGCAGGACAGGCAGCGCGGCGGCAGCAAGGCGTTGAGCACGGAGCGGCCGGCCTGGCCGACGGCGCCCCCCAATCTCGACACGGCGACCATGGCAGGAGTCTTGGCCACCGGCCGGCCGGCGTCAACGCCCGGAGGGCGGGCGACCGAGGTTTCCGGACCCGGCCGCGGCATGCCATATAGGGACAAGGAGCGCTGATCGTGACAGAGAGCTATACCGTCTTCGACCGCCGCCTGCTGCGCCGGCACCGGGCCCGGGCCGCCGCGCTGGGCGGCGAGACCGCCCTGCTGCGCGAGATCGCCGAGCGCCTCGCCGACCGCCTGGACGACGTCAAGCGCCGCTTCCCCCTGGCCCTCGACCTGGGCTGCCGCGTCGGCACCCTGGGCCGGGCCTTGAAGGGCCGGGGCGGGGTCGAGACGCTGGTGCAGAGCGACCTGGCCCCGGAAATGGCGGCGCAAGCGGCCGCCGGCGGCGGCCCGGCCCTGGCCGCCGACGAGGAATTTCTGCCCTTCGGCGCCGGGAGCTTCGATCTGGTCCTCTCCTGCCTCTCGCTGCACTGGGTCAACGACCTGCCCGGCGCCCTGGTCCAGATTCGCCACGCGCTGAAGCCCGACGGGCTTTTCCTCGCCGCGCTGCTCGGCGGCGAGACCCTCGCGGAGCTGCGCCAGTCGTTGCTGGACGCGGAACTCGAGGTCGAGGGCGGCGCCAGCCCGCGGGTCTCGCCCTTCGCCGACCTGCGCGACCTTGGCGGCCTGCTGCAGCGTGCCGGCTTCGCCCTGCCGGTCGCCGACCTCGACAGCCTCACCCTCGACTACGAGAACGCCTTCGCCCTGGTCCAGGACCTCCGCGCGCTGGGCGAGACCAACGCGGTCGCGGCGCAGCGCCGCGGCGCCAGCCGGCGCGAGACCCTGCTCCGCGCCGCAGCCCTCTACCAGGCCCGCCACGCCCGGCCCGACGGCCGAATCCCGGCCAGCTTCCAGGTGCTCTATATGACCGGCTGGGCGCCCCACGCCTCCCAGCCGCAGCCCCTGGCTCCGGGCAGCGCCCGGACGCGGCTGGCCGCGGCGCTGGGCAGCGAAGAGCTGCCGGCCGGCGAGGCGGCCCGGCCCGGCCGGCCGGGCAAGAACCCGGACATCTGATCGGGCGCTGCCTCCGCTCTTCGGCGGGCCGTTTAACGAATTCTAAGGCCGTCCTGCCAGACTCGCGGGCCAGTGCTGGCGGTTTCACAACCGAGAGGTCCGGCCCATGCAGGGCGCAAGGATCCGCATCTGGCGGATGGTCGGGGAAAGCTACGGTTTCCTGCGCGCCCACCCGGGCGCGCTGCTGCGGGTCGGCGGGCTGCCGCTGCTGCTGCTTTTCGGCCTGAACCTGGCCTTCGGCGGCTTCAGCCCCTGGCCCGAGGGCCTGGACCCGACGGCTCTGCTACCCCACCTCGGCCTTCTCTTCGCCAACGTCCTGGCCCAGTCCCTGGTCGCCGCCGCCGTCCTGGTCACCTGGCACCGCGTCGTGCTCCTGGGAGAGGACGCGGTCTCCGGTCCCCTGGGTATCCGTCTCGGCTTTCGCGAGGTCAGGTACTTGGGCGCCTGGCTGCTGCTGAGCCTGATGTTCCTTGCCGTGCTGGTGCTGGTCTCGGTGCTGTTCGTCACCCTGGGGTTCGGCGCGATGCTTGGCGCCAAGGCCGCTCTGGTCTCTGCCGGCCTGGCGGGCGGCATGTCGCTGGGCCAGGAAGTCCAGTTCATCGCGCTTCAGATCTTGAGCCTGATCGGCGCCCTCTTGATCGCCACCTACGCGACCACCCGGCTGTCCTTGATCCTGCCGGCTCTGGCCACGGACCGGCAGCGTTCCTTCGGCGGCGCCTGGCACCTCAGCGACGGCAACGGCTGGCGGCTCGTCGCCGCCTCGCTGCTGGTCATGCTGCCGATACAGGTCGCGCACCTCGCCGCGGCGCGGCTGACCGCCCGCTTCGAGGGGGACCTGCTGTATTGGCCCGCGGCCTTCCTGGCCTCTGGCTTGACCCTGCTGTTGATCTTCGCCACCGGAACCCTGCTGTCGCTGTTCTCGAAGTCCCTGGAGCAGGACAGCCTCGCCGAGGCCGCGCCGGCCCGGGACGCCGCCCTGGTGGGCTGACCCCGGTTTCAAAGGAAATCGCGCAAGAGGGCGACCAGGGGCTCGTCGGCCGGCGGCATCGGGTAGTCGCGCAGGCGGAGCGGCCGGACCCAGGCGAGCTCCTGGCCTTCCAGGGCCTTCGGACTGCCCTTCCAGACCCGGCAGAGGAACAGCGGCATCAGCAGGTGGAAGTCCTCGTAGCCGTGCGAGGCGAAGGCCAGCGGGGCCAGGCAGCTCGCGCTGGTGTCGATGTCCAGCTCCTCCTTGAGCTCCCGGACCAGGGCCTGCTCCGGCGTCTCGCCGGAATGGACCTTGCCGCCAGGAAATTCCCAGAGACCGGCCATGGACTTACTCACCGGGCGACGCGCCAGGAGGACGCGGCCGTCCGGGTCGATCAGGGCCACGGCCGCGACCAGGACGATCTTCGCCGCCCCGCCGCGGGTCTCTGCCGCCAGGCAGGCGCTGTCCTGGTCCGATGGCTCCATGGGATCGTCCGGTCGCGTTCAGCTTCGGTAGTCGGCGTTGATGTCGATGTAGCCGTGGGTCAGGTCGCAGGTCCAGACCGTCGCCGCGCCATCCCCGACTCCGACGTCGACCTCGATATCGATCTCGCGGCCCTGCATGTGGCGGGCGACCGGCGCCTCGTCGTAGCCGGGCACCGCCAGGCCGTCGCGGGTGACCTGGCAGCCGCCGATGCGGATCGCCAGGCGGTCGCGCTCGGCACGCTCCCCGGCCTTGCCGACCGCCATGACGATGCGGCCCCAGTTGGCGTCGGCGCCGGCGATGGCGGTCTTGACCAGGGGCGAGTTGCCGATGGCCAGGCCGATCCGCCGGGCCGCGGCGCGGGAGTCGGCGCCGGAGACCCGGATGGTGACGAATTTCTGCGCGCCCTCGCCGTCGCGCACGATGAGCTGGGCCAGCTCGACCATGAGGTCCTTGAGCGCCGCCGCGAAGCCCGCCAGAACCGGGTCGTCCGGGTCCGCCGGCGGCGGATTGCCGGCCTTGCCGGTGGCGCAGAGCAGGACCGTATCGCTGGTCGAGGTGTCGCCGTCGACGGTGATCGAATTGAAGGAGACCTCGGTCGCCTCGCCCAACAGCCGCTGCAGCACCGGCGCCGGGACCGCCGCGTCGGTGAAGACGAAGCCGAGCATGGTCGCCATGTCCGGCGCGATCATGCCCGAGCCCTTGCAGATGCCGTTGAGGGTGACCGGCCGGCCGGCGATCTCGGTCCGGCGGGTGGCGAGCTTGGGGAAGGTGTCGGTGGTCATGATCGCCTCGGCCGCGGCCGGCCAGGCATCGCCGTCGAGGGCCTCGGCCAGACCCGCCAGGGCACCGGTCAGGCGCTCGGTCGGCAGGGGTTCGCCGATCACCCCGGTCGAGGCGACGAAGACCTCCCGAGGCGGACAGCCGAAGATCTCGGCGGCCTTGGCCACCGTGCCCTCGACCGTGGCCTCGCCCCGGGCGCCGGTGAAGGCATTGGCGTTGCCCGCGTTGACCACGATGGCCCGGGCGCTGCCCCCGGCCAGGGCCTTGCGGCACCAGTCGACCGGGGCGGCGGCGGTCAGCGAGCGGGTCAAGACCCCGGCCACCGTTGTGCCGGGATCGAGCGCGATCAGGCAGACGTCGCTGCGCGCCTTGTAGCGGATCTCGCAGGCCGCGGCGGCCAGACGGACCCCGTCGAGGACCGGGAGGTGCGCAGCCTGCGGGGGCGCCAGGGGCGATCGCGGCAAAGCCATCGCTGTCGCTCCCCCCTGCCGCGGCGCCTTACTGGCTGGGCGCCGGGGCGGTCTCCGAACCGGCTTCGGGCGCGGCCTCGGCCTCCGCCTCTCCGACCTTCTTGATATCGGCACCATCCCTGAGCTCGGTCAGCATCGCCTGGACCGCCTCCTGGGACAGCTCCTCGAAGAGCTGCGGCTCGACCTCCTCGAAGGCCGGCGGCGGCAGCTCGCGCCGGTCCAGGATCTCGATCACGTGCCAGCCGAACTCGGTCTGCACCGGGTCCTCGCTGTGGCTGCCCTTGTCCAAGGCGAAGGCCGCGTCGGCGAAGGCCGGCACCATCTGCTCCTTGGTGAAGTAGTCGAGGTCGCCGCCCTGCGCGCCGGAGGGGCCGATCGAGTGCTCCTTGGCCAGTTCAGCGAAGTCGGCGCCTTCATCCAGCTTGCCGATCAACTCGCGGGCCTTGGCCTCTTCCTCGACCAGGATGTGGCGGGCGTGGACCTCGGGCTTGGGCGGGTTGGCCTCCACGAAGGCGTCGTAGCGCGCCTTGAGCATGTCGTCGCTGATCCGCGCCGCGACCTGCTGCTCGACGTAGACCTCGCGCATCACGGCGACCCGAATCTCGGCCATGCGGCGCTTCACCTCCGGATCGTCGCCCAGCCCATCGGCCTCCGCAGCGGCCCCGAGGAGCCTGAGGTCGATGGTCCGGTCGAGCAGCATGGGAAAGACGAGGTCGATCTGATCGCGATACTGCGGCGGCAGTTGCTGGGCGCTCTCGAGCACCTCCGAACGGAGCACCTCGTCGCCGTTTACCGTGGCCACCACCGGATCCTCGGCGGCCGGGTCCTGCGCCTGTGCCGCCGGGGCGGCAAGCGCGAACGCCACCGCCAGGCTAGCGGCGCGAACGGAAAGCTGGGTCATGCAGGGGTCCTCTCCCAATGATCTCTGCGCAAGGCACCGAGCCCGCCTACCGCAGCGCCAAGACCGCCATTGAGGCATGTCCCGGCGCGCCTTACAAGCCCCCCGGTGCGGCGGCGAGGCGGTCCGGGCGCTCCGGCCTTCCAGCCTTGAAATCCCTGGGATTCCGACCGGCCGAGGCGGTCGCCGACGTTGACTTATCAAGCCATGCGGCCTATCTCTCACCCATAACCGGGGGCAGCGCGATCCCCGTTCATTGGTCATTGGAAAGGCTTCGTGCCGGGCCCTGCGCGCCGGGCCCTTTCCGTGTTTTCCTGCGAGGTTGCATGATCGGCGGGCTTGCCAAGCGGCTGTTCGGGAGCGCCAACGAGCGTTATGTGAGGGGCCTGCGCGGCCTGGTGACCGCGATCAACGCGCTTGAGCCCGAATTCGAGGCCCTGAGCGACGACGAGCTGCGGGCCCGTACCGAGGACTTCCGCCGGAGGATCGGAGGCGGGGAGCCGCCCGACGACCTGCTGCCGGAGGCCTTCGCCACCGTGCGCGAGGCCGCCAAGCGCACCCTCGGGCAGCGCCACTTCGATGAGCAGCTCATGGGCGGCATCGTCCTCCACCGGGGCAACATCGCCGAGATGAAGACCGGCGAGGGCAAGACCCTGGTCGCCACTCTGCCGGTCTACCTCAATGCGCTCTCCGGCAAGGGCGTCCACGTGGTCACGGTCAACGACTACCTGGCCAAGCGCGATTCCGAGTGGATGGGCCAAATCTACCGTTTCCTGGGCCTGGAAGTCGGCTGCATCGTCCATGGCCTGATGGACCACGAGCGCAAGGCCGCCTACGACGCCGACGTCACCTACGGCACCAACAACGAGTTCGGTTTCGACTATCTGCGCGACAACATGAAGTTCAGCCTGGAGGAGATGGTCCAGCGCGAGTTCAACTTCGCCATCGTCGACGAGGTCGACTCGATCCTGGTCGACGAGGCACGCACGCCGCTGATCATCTCGGGCGCCGCCGAGGACTCCTCGGACCTCTACAAGAAGGTCGACAAGGTGATCCCGCAGCTGGAGGCCGAGCACTACGAGAAAGACGAGAAGGCCAAGCAGGTCACCCTGACCGAGGCCGGCGTCGAGCGGGTCGAGGAACTGCTCCGGGACCGCGGGCTGGTGAGCGAGGGCTCGCTCTACGACATCCAGAACGTCACGGTGCTGCACCACGTCAACCAGGCGCTCAGGGCCCACAAGCTCTTCGAGCGGGACACCGACTACATCGTCAAGGACGACAAGGTGGTCATCATCGACGAGTTCACCGGGCGGATGATGGAGGGCCGGCGCTACTCCGAGGGCCAGCACCAGGCGCTGGAGGCCAAGGAAGGCGTCTCGATCCAGCAGGAGAACCAGACCCTCGCCTCGATCACTTTCCAGAACTATTTCCGGCTCTTTCCCAAGCTCGCGGGCATGACCGGCACGGCGATGACCGAGGCCGAGGAGTTCGCCGACATCTACAAGCTCGAGGTCATCGAGATCCCGACCCACCTGCCCTGCGTCCGCGACGACCAGGACGACGAGGTCTACCGGACCGCCGAGGAGAAGTACGAGGCGATCCTGGAGACCGTGAAGGACTGTCAGACGCGCCAGCAGCCGGTCCTGGTCGGCACGGTGTCGATCGAGAAGTCGGAGGAGCTGTCGCGGCACCTGAAGAAGATGAAGGTCCCGCACCAGGTCCTCAACGCCCGCTACCACGAGCAGGAGGCGAAGATCATCGCCGAGGCGGGCTCGCCCGGGGCGGTCACCATCGCGACCAACATGGCCGGTCGCGGCACCGACATCCAGCTCGGCGGCAACCTGGAGATGCGCATCTGGCAGGAGGCCGACCCGATCGAGGATCCCGAAGCCCGGCAGAAGAAGATCGACGAGATCAAGGCCGACATCGCTGCCAAGCAGGAGGTGGTCAAGGCCGCCGGCGGGCTCTTCGTGCTCGGCACCGAGCGCCACGAAAGCCGGCGCATCGACAACCAGCTCCGCGGCCGCTCCGGCCGCCAGGGCGATCCCGGGACCTCGCGCTTCTTCCTCTCACTGGAAGACGACCTGATGCGGATCTTCGGCTCCGAGCGGATGGACGGAATCCTGAAGAAGCTGGGGCTGGAGCGCGGCGAGGCGATCATCCATCCCTGGGTCAACAAGGCCCTGGAGAAGGCGCAGCAAAAGGTCGAGGCGCGCAACTTCGAGATCCGCAAGAACCTGCTGCGCTTCGACGACGTCATGAACGACCAGCGCAAGGAGATCTACAGCCAGCGCAAGGAGATCATGAGCGCCGACGACGTCAGCGACCTGGTCACCGAGATGCGCCACGAGGTGATCGACGACCTAGTCGCCCGGACCATGCCCGAGAAGGCCTATGCCGAGCAGTGGGAGATCGGCACCCTGCATGAGGAATGCCGCCGGCTGCTGGGCCTCGACCTGCCGGTCGAGGACTGGGCCAAGGAAGAGGGCATCGCCGACCAGGAGGTCAAGGAGCGCATCCTCAACGCCTCGGACCGCAAGATGGCCGAGAAGGTCGCCAACTACGGCCCCGAGGTCATGCGCCACGCCGAGAAGAGCTTCCTGCTGCAGCTCCTCGACGTGCACTGGAAGGAGCATCTGCAGGGCCTGGACTATCTGCGCCAATCGATCTACCTGCGCGCCTACGCCCAGCGCAACCCGCTCAACGAGTACAAGATGGAGGCCTTCGAGCTGTTCCATCAGATGCTGGCGCAGCTGCGCGAGCACATCACCAGGCTCTTGAGCATGCTGGAGATCCGCTTCGGCCCGCCGGAGGATCAGCGACCGGATGCCACGGATGGAGCGGCGCCCGAAGGGCCCGGGCCCAACGGCCAGACGCCGCCCGAGATTCCGAACATCGCCCGGCCGCCGGCGGAGATGCACGAGACCCGCGAGGACCCGGCCCTGCACGGCTTCCAGCGGCGCGAGATGCGGGCCACCGGGACTCACGGCGGCCCGATCGGCACCGTCCGCCACGCCCGGCCCGAGGAGATGAACCCCAGCGACCCCAGCACCTGGGGCAAGGTGCCGCGCAACTCCCCCTGCCCCTGCGGCAGCGGCAAGAAGTACAAGCACTGCCACGGCAAGGTCGCCTAGGGCGGGATGATTTGAAGTCGAACGGGCTTCAAATCTGAATCCCGCTCTACTTCAACAGTTTAGAGCACGATTCAGATATGAGGTCGATCCGACCTCCTATCATCGTGCTCTAGGGCGACCAACAGGGCTTCTTTCCTACGGTCTCAACCCCAAGGCCTGTTCCGGACATCCCGGCCCGGCGGTTCACCGCGATAGCGGCCGTCCGCTGCCGGATCGAACCCGGTGTCGGTCCCGACGGCCGCATCCTGCTCTAGAGCGGGATGAATTGAAGTCGAATCGACTTCAAATCTGAATCCCGCTCTACTTCAACAGATCAGAGCACGATTCAGATATGAGGTTGCTTCAACCTCATATCATCGTGCTCTAGGATCCGCCGGATTTACCGTCGAGGAAATCCTTGGCGGGCCTGTAGGGCTGCAGCAGGCCTTTGCGGCGGCCGGGAATGTCGCGGCGGCAATGCGGACAGGTCTTCGCCGGACCCTCCAGCGGCTCGCGGCACAAGGGACAGCGGTAGCGCCGCTTCCTCACCGATGCCAGCCAGATCGGGTACCTGAGGTCCTCGGCTTCGAGGACGGCCCACAGGGCGCGCGGCCATCTCCAAAGGGCGAAAATGAGCCAGAGCAGGACCGACCGGCCCTTGGACCAGGCGATAAAGGCGACGATGCTCACCGGGATCAGCCACAGGAGGAGAGGCTCGAGCATCGTCGCGAGGCTCTGCTCCCGGCTACCGCCGCTTCAGACCGCTTGGCCGCCGGATCTGCGGGATCCCCGCACTCAGTCGGCGGAGGGCGGCGGCGCCGGATACCAGGCTTCCGGCTCCGGCATGACGAAGTCCTCCGGGATGTAGAAGGTCTCGATGGTCGTGGTGGTCGCCGCCTCGGTCTCGAAGTAGGCGTAGGGCACTTTGCCCTGCCACCAGCCGGACTGGACCATGGCGAAGCCGCGATCCTCGAAGGCGGCGAGGCGGTCCTCCCAGGGCAGGCCGTTGCAGTCAACGGCGACGTGGTGCACGCCTTCGCCGTGCCGCTCCAGGAACTCCTCGTAGAGGTTGGGTCCGGTCAGGGGCTGGACGATCTCCCACATCATGGTTCCGGAAAAGGCCAGGCAGAGCTTCATGGAATAGCTCGCCGGCCGGCCGCGGAAGGTCAGCTCGGTCACGGTCTCGGGCCCGAAGGTATAGACCCGCCAGGGGCCGATGCCGGCCTGGACCAAGCCCTCCATGGTCCGCTGGTAGTCGCGGGTGACCACACAGACCTGAATTGTGTTGCCCAGGAACGAGCTGTCCAGCGTGACCTCGCTGGCGACCCTCGGATTCGCTGCCATGCCTTGGTCCTCCCATGAGAGTTGCGCGGCCTCGCGGCGGCCGCTCGGACTTGAGTCGAAGCCCAGCTTACCACCTCCGCGGGAGCCGAGAAGGGATAGGGCCTGCCGTCACCGGCGTGCGCGCGGTCCCGGCACAGCGCCCCCGGCGTGACGGACGGAGGCGCAGGGCGGAGACCGGCGCCCCGGGGCGCGGCCTTCCGGGCGCGAACCCAAAGCGAAAAGCGTCAAGCGCCGTCCCGCCGCTCCGCCCCTCCGGCCTGATCGAAGCGCCAGAGGCCGATCTCGCCACGGCGGCCGCGCACCGTGACCCGCCCGGCCTCCTTGAAGGGCGCCAGCAGGTCGGCCGAAACGCCGTCCTCGCGGCGCGCGGCGTCGATCACGTCGGCGCTGGCCAGGACCGAGGTATCGTGGTCGCGGGTCAGGCGCTCGACCCGGCTCGCCACGTTCACGGTGTCACCGATCACGGTGAACTGCAGGTGGCGCTGCTCGCCGACGTTGCCGACCACGACCGGACCATAGTGGATCCCGATCCCGAGCTTCACCGGCGTGGCGCCGCGGGCGGCGCGCTTCGCGTTCCAGGCCTCGGCCGCCTCCAGCATGGCACGGGCGCAGCGCAGCGCCCGGCAGGCGTCGTCCCGGCCCTCACCGAGGGCGCCGAAGATCGCCATCACCGAATCGCCGGCGTACTTGTCGACGGTGCCGCCGCAGGCGAAGACCGCCTCGGCCATGCGCCGGTGAAACCCGCGCAGCATCACGATGATCCGCTCCGGCGTCGACTTCTCGGCGATGCCCGTGAAGCCGATGATGTCGACAAAGAGGACGGCGACGTTGCGCTGATCGCTGGTCGCCATCGGAGCCTCCTCCTGCGCCAGCTTGTCGACGAGATCCGGCGAGACGTAGCGCGACAAGTTGGCGCGCGCGCGCTCGCTCTGGACCTGACGCAGCAGCAGGCGGCGGGCCCGCCAGACCGCGGCCGCGACCATCGCCGCCGTGACCATCAGCAGCACCACCTCGTTCTGCATGATCTGCAGGCTGACGTAGGTCGGCTCGAGGTAGTTCTCTAGCGCGCGCAGGCTGTCGCCGGTGGCATCGCCGGTCGGCGGCGGGAATTCGAGAATGCTCTCCGGACGGCCGGCGATGATCAGGGCGCCGGCGGCCCAGGCGCTGGCCGCCGAAAGGCCGGTCCAGATCACCAGGATCGGCGAGAAGGAGAGCGCCGCGCCGGCCAGGAGCACGAAGAGGTAGAGCACGTTGTGGAAGCGGAAGCCCATCTGGATCGGCCAGCCGCTTGGCTCCAAGGGGTTGGGCTGCAGCATGGCGGTGACCAGCACCGCCGCGTCCACCGTGGCGAAGACCGCGAACCAGATCCGCCAGCCGCGGCGATGGCGCAGCAGGTAGGGGATAAGGCCCGAAACCAGGAAAAGCGTAGCGAGCCCCAGCCAGTACAGCACCCGTGGAAACGGCACGGAGATCAGGAGCCATATCGCAATGACGCCGAGGGCGCCGGCGCGCACCAGGAGGGCGAAGCGCAGGCCGGCGCGTTCTTCGCCGACCAGGGCCGCCTTCAGCGACGGATCGTTGGTTTCGAGCGCGAAGATACCCTGCATCAGCCAGCCTCCCGCGTTCTCGCTGATCAGGCGCCGGCATCAGGGGCGGCCTAGCGACGCCGTCCCAATGGGAGATGGTTGTTGTGGGCCGCGTGTCAAAGGCCGGATCCGCCGTGAGCGCACGACTCGGGCCCAGGACGAGTCGGCCGCGGCGCGCCCGAGGCAGCGCCGCGGCTGTCAGTGCACCATCAGGGACTGCATCTTGGCGTTGGTGCGCGCGGCCTCGCTGTGGAGCCCCAGGCCCTCCAGCGCCCGGGCGCGCATGCGCCAGTTCTGCGGACTGGTCGGCTTCAACTCAGTGCGCTCGTTGGCCAGGGACAGGGCCAGCCTGTGCCGCCCGGCGCGCAGCGCCGCCTCCAGCAGGGTCCAGGCGATGATGTCGCGCTGGGCGTGGCTGCCGCCCAGGTAATGGGTCCGGTAGCGGATCGGCAGCAGCAGCTCGACGACCTGGTCGTAGTCGCTCTTGGCGAAGGCCTGGGCCGCGCGGCAGAAGGGCAGGCCGACGGTGCGGGTCATGGCCACGTTGGCGTCGTTGGCGTGGCGGGCGTAGCGCTCGTTGGCGTTGAGCACGGCCTCGGCAAGGTCGTCGCGGCCGTCACAGACGAAGGTGATCATGGCGTGGACGTCGTTGAAGGCATAGAGCGTGTCGGTCGCGCTCGGCGCCCACTTGTCGGCCAGCCGCTTCCAGCGCTGGCCGACGTCGACGTCGAGCAGCTTGAGCCGCCAGAGCAGTGCCGCGGAGTCCAGCTCCTCGTACTTGTCGCCGGTCGGGTCGTCGTTGCGCAGCTTGTCGTCGTAGATCGCCAGGACCCGGTCGTATTGCCCCAGGTCCAGGTGGAAGAGCGAGAGGTGCCACCAGAGATGGTTGGCGAAGTTGCCGTAGGCCCAGTCGTCCTCGCGGCTGGCCATCCACCAGATGCCGCCCTGCTGCCGACCCTTCATCTCCATGACGTGGGCGACGGCGTGGATGGCGTAGGCGTCCTGCGGGTTCATCGCCACCGCATGGCGGCCGTATTCCTCGGCGCGGGAGAAGTCGCGGCATTCCTCCAGTCCGAAGGAATAGAGCCCGAGGACGTAACCGTAGCCCGGAATGCCCTCGTCCCAGTCGGGGAAGACCCGGGCGACGACGTCACGCTGGTCGGTCACGTCGCCGAGCAGCACGTCCGAGAGATGGGCCAGCTGCAGCGCCAGGAGGTCGCGCGGATGCTCGACCAGGACAGCCTCCCAGCGCCGTACCGCTTCATAGAAGTCGCCGTCGCACCAGGCGCGGATCGCGGCGATGTGGCCGCGCTCGCGGTCGTTGGCCTGGTCGGCCAGGGCCTCGGCCGCGTGCAGGCTGGCGCACATGTCGTCGTAGATCCGGGTCTCCATGGCCTGGGTCAGCAGCCCGGCCTTGAAGCAGTGGCCCATGACGAAGTCGGGATGCTCCGCCAGCACCGCGTCGATCATGCCGACGGGATCGCCGCGATAGCAGAGGAACTCCTCGTGCGCCGCCTCGAAGGCGTCGATGACCTTCCGGTCGCCAATCGAAACCGGGACGCCCCGGCAATCGGTCAGGGACATTAAGCTCGCCTCCTTCACTGGCCCCGAAATCCTTCGGTTGCAATTCCTGCCGAAGGGTCAGCGCTCCACGACTGTTTCGCCAGGCATCCTGACGACTTCAAACTAGAACCCAATCTGACGGTCTGCACGGCACGCTGAATCACAACTCCGCTATCGGGATTTGAGTGCTGGAGTTTCCGCAGGAAGCAGGTCACGGCAGTCCAGGCAATTCCTAACGCTCATTTCTGCGGCAGGCATAGCCCAACTGCGTTGTCCTACATCAATTGTCACGCCCGGAGCGCGTCCGCGCGGCGCTTCGCGCGATCCGGGCATCCATTGTGCCGTCCGCTCCATGGATGGCTGGGTCAAGCCCGGCCGTGACAGAGGAGACGTGTCGAGCCGCCAAGCGCTCAGTCCTCAAAGTCTCCCATCGTAGGCCTTGGCGCCGATGACCGCGGCCACCACGGTGAAAGTCTCGGCGGCCAAACCCTCGCTGACCGCCCGGTCCAGGTCCGCGCGGTTGTCGACCTCGACCCCGCGGCCGCCCAGGGCCTCGGCGACCCTTACGAAATCCGTGGCGCCGAAGTCGACACCCAGATTGGTGAGGCCGGAGTTGCGCTGCTTGAGCTCGATCAGGGCCAGGGAGGCGTCGACGAAGACCACGACCACGACCGGCAGCCTCATGTCGCGCAGGGTCGCGAGCTCGCCCAGGACCATCTCGAGCCCGGCGTCGCCGACGAAGGCCACCACGGGCCGCTCGGGCGCCGCCAGCTTGGCGCCCATGGCCAGCGGCAGGGCGCAGCCCATGGTGCAGAGCCCGGAGGACTGCAGCAGGCTCCGCGGCGCGGGGCAGGTCCAGACCTGGGACAGCAGGATGCGGTGGGCGCCGCTGTCGACCGTGGCGATGCCCTCGGCCGGCAGGGCCTTGCGCACCTGGTCGACGACCGCCGCAGGGCCCCAGTCCTCCTCGGCCCGGAAGGCTCCGGCCAGGGCCGCCTTGGCCGCCGCCGGGGCGCCGTTGGACCAGACGCCGTTGGGCTTGGCCGCGGCGCCGAGGGCGGCCAGGCCAGCGCCTATGTCGCCGGCGAAGCTGACGCTGGTCTCGTGCACCCCGTGGGGGTGCGGCGCGGCGGTGAACTCGACGATCTCGGCCTTGGCCGGGTCCCAGGGATGGCACCAGCCGTGGCGCATCTCGATCGGGTCGTAGCCGGCGAGCAGGATCAGGTCGCTCATCTCGACCAGCGGCAGCAGGTGCTTGTCGGCCAGGGGCGAGAGCCCGGCACCGCCGAGGGCCAGGGGCTCGTCCTCGGGCAGCACGCCCTTGGCCTTGTAGGTGGTGATCACCGGGACGTGGAAGCGCCGGGCGAAGTCGGCCACCGCCGCCTCGGCGCCCTGGGCCAGGACCTCGAGCCCGGTGATCAGGATCGGTCGCTCGGCCCTGTCCAGCAGGGCGGCGGCAGCAGCGATGTCACCGTCGTCCGGGCGCATGGCGCCGCGCCGGGCCGGGCGGAAGGGCCGCGGTTCAGGCTGGTCCTTGGTCGCCAGGCTGATCGGCACGTCGATGTGGACCGGCCCGGGCCGGCCCTCGGTGGCGATCGCCAGGGCCTTGTCGACCAGGCCCTCGACCGCGCCGTCGGCCAGGGTGAAGCTGGCCTTGGTGACCGGCTTCAGCAGCGCCGTGTGGTCGAAGACCTGGTGGGTGTAGCCCACGGCCTCGGCCGGATCGACGCAACCGGTCAGCACGATCAGCGGCACCCGGTCCTGCTCGGCGTTGGCGATGACGTTGACCGCGTTGGCCACCCCCGGGCCGATGGTCGCCACCAGGATCCCCGGCGCCCCGGTCACGTGATGGGTCCCCTCGGCCATGAAGCCGGCCGGATTCTCGTGCTTGCTCAGGTGAAAGGCGATGCCGGCCTCGGCCAGGGCGTCCATCACCGCCAGCACCTCGCCCCCGGGGATCCCGAAGGCGTAGCGGCAACCCGCCCGGCGCAGGCGCTCGGCGAGGATCTGGGCGGCGGTGGGCATCAGGACATCTCTCCGCGGAAAGACTTTGTGCGGCGACTCCCCCCCACCCTGGCCCTCCCCCACCAGGGGGGAGGGGACGATGTTTCGGGGCTCGGGCTCACTCTCACCGACGCAGGACCACACTCCCTCCCCCCTGGTGGGGGAGGGTCGGGGTGGGGGGGAAGTCCCAAGCCAGCTTTATCGGCAGAGATCACCCTTCCTACTCCGCCGCGCGTTCCAGGTTGAGATAGCCGTCGCGGGTCTGGGGCAGCTTGCGGTCCAGGATGCGCGAGGCGATCACCGTGCGCAGGATCTGCGCGGTGCCGCCGCCGATGGTGAACATCCGGGCGTCGCGCACCATGCGCTCCAGCGGGTTGTTGCGCGAATAGCCGGCGGCGCCGTAGATCTGCAGGGCGTCGTTGGTGACCTTGATCGCCATCTCGGAGGCGAAGACCTTGGCCTGGGCCGCCGCCAGGACGTCGGGAAAGCCGTCGCAGTCGGCCGCCTTATGGACCAGCGCCCGGGCCGCCTCGATCTGGGTTGACATGTCGGCCAGCATCCACTGCAGGCCCTGAAACTCGAAGATCGGCCGGCCGAACTGCTCGCGCTTGCGGCTGTAGTCCAGGGCCAGATCGTAGGCCCCGGTGGCGATGCCGAGGGAGACCGCCGCCGCGCCGGTGCGCTGGGCGTTGTAGGCCTTCATCAGGGACCCGAAGCCGTGCGCCAGGCCGCCAGGCGGCAGGATCAGGCGCTCCTTGGGCAACGTCAGGTCCTGGAAGAAGACCTCGGTCTCGGGGATGCCGCGCAGCCCCATGGTCGGCTCGCGCCGGCCGATGACCAGGCCCTGGTCCTCTTCGCGGATGGCGATGAAGCCGCCGATGCCCTGCTCGACCGCGCCGTCGAAGACGCGGGCGAAGACCAGGTGCAGCCGCGACACCCCGCCGCCGGTGATCCAGTGCTTGCCGCCGTTGATGACGTAGTGATCGCCCCTGCGCTCGGCGCGGGTCGACATCTCGGTCGCGGCGCTGCCGGCGTCGGGCTCGGTGATGCAGATCGCCGGCTTGTCGCCGCCAAGGACCAGGTCCGCCGCGAGCTGCTTCTGCGCCTCGGAGCCGTAGGTCATGATCGCGCCGATCGCGCCCATGTTGGCCTCGACCGCGATCCGCCCGGTGACCCCGCAGGCCTTGGCGACCTCCTCGATGACCAGGACGGCGTCCATGTAGCCCAGCCCGGCGCCGCCCTGCGCCCTCGGGATGGTCATGCCGAAGAACCCGGCCTCCTTCATCGCCTCGACGGCGTCCCAGGGGTATTCCTCGGTCCGGTCGATCTCGGCGGCGCGCGGCGCGATGACCTCGCGCGCCAGCGCGCGCGCCTTGGCCTTGAGGGCCTGACGTTCGGCGGTCAGTTCAAACATGCTTAGAGTCCTCGAGTCTCGGGAGCCTGGACTCGGTCGGGTGCAACACCCTTGGCACGGCTCCGCGCTATCCTTCGCGGCCGGCGCCGGGGTGTTGCCGGCGCCGGAATGAATTTGAGCATAGTCCCATCAAAGGTTATGTTCAAATGAGTAAAGACTCATGTTGGGCCCATGACCCTCACCCAGCTGGAGATTTTCCGCGCCGTGGTCGAGCGCGGCAGCTTCACCGCCGCCGCGCGGCGCCTCGGCATCACCCAGTCCGGGGTCAGCCACGCCATCGCCAGCCTGGAGTCGGAGCTCGGCGTGCCGCTGATCGAGCGCAGCCGCTCCCACTTCGCCCTGACCGACATCGGCGAGACCATCCACGGCCGGATCCAGGAGCTGCTGGCCCTGGCGCGCCTGATCCACCAGGAGAGCGCCGCCGCCCGCGGCCTGCCCCAGGGCAGCCTGCGCATCGGCTCCTTCGGCGCCAGCGCCTCGCTGCGGCTGCTGCCCAACCTGATCGCCGGCTTCCAGGTGCGCTATCCCGGGATCACGATCCACGTCGAGGAGGGCATCGACGCTGAGGTGCTGAACTGGATTCACGAGCGCCGGGTCGACGTCGGCTTCGTGGTCCTGCCCAACGAGGACTTCGACGCGGTCCACATCGCGACCGACCAGCTGCTGGCCCTGCTGCCCCGGGACCATCCCCTGGCCGGCAAGGCGGCCCTGACCCCGGGCGAGCTGGGCGCCGAGCCCTTCATCATGACCCTGGGCGGCAGCGGCCCTCTGGTCGAGGCGCTCTTCGCCGAGGCCGGGGTCCAGCCCAGCGTCCGCTTCCGGATCCAGCAGATGTCTTCGATCCTGAGCCTGGTGCGCCGCGGCCTGGGCGTCTCCATCGTCGCCGAGCTGGCCCTGCCCGAGGATCTGGCCGGGGTCGCCGCGATCCCCCTCAAGCCGCGCCGGACCCGCGCCATCGGCCTCGCCCTGCGCAGCGCCAACCCCTCTCTGGCCGCCCGCGCCTTCTTCGACTTCGCCGAAGGCCTGCCGCGGAGGCAGATTCTGGCGCAGGGGTAAGCGTCCCGGCAGCCCTGAGCCACAAGCGTCGTGTCCTCGAAGGCTGTCATGCCCGCCTCAAACACCACTGTCATGCCCGGACTTGATCCGGGCATCCATAGGTCCGCTTGCTCGATGGATCCCCGGGTCACGCCCGGGGATGACAGGAGAACAAAACGAAAGTTCGCGCTAAACCAGTCGAAGGACTGCGGCTTGGGACACGCCTAGGACAGCCCCTTCTGGCCCATATCGAGGAACTTCTTGCGGCGCTGGGCCTTGAGGCCGGGGCCGTCCTCGTGGATCAGGGACAGGAGGGCGCGTTCCAGGGCGTCGCCGACCGCTTCCACGGTCTTGCCCTTCTCGCGGTGGGCGCCGCCCAGGGGCTCGGCGACGACCTCGTCTATGACGCCGAGCTCGGCCAGGTCCTGGGCGGTCAGCTTCAGGGCCTCGGCGGCCTGCTCGGCCTGGTCGGCGCTGCGCCAGAGGATCGAGGCGCAGCCTTCGGGCGAGATCACCGAATAGATCGAGTGCTCCAGCATCAGGACCTTGTTGGCGGTGGCGATGGCGATGGCGCCGCCGGAGCCGCCCTCGCCGATGATCACCGAGACCAGCGGCACCTCGATGCCCAGGCAGACCTCGATCGACTTGGCGATGGCCTCCGCCTGGCCGCGCTCCTCGGCGCCGATGCCGGGATAGGCGCCCTTGGTGTCGACCAGGGTGATGACCGGGACCTTGAAGCGCTCCGCCATGTGGAATAGGCGCTGGGCCTTGCGATAGCCCTCTGGCCGCGCCATGCCGAAGTTGCGGGCGATGCGGTCGCCGGTGTCGCCGCCGCGCTCGTGGCCGAAGACCATGACCGAATAGCCGCGGAAGCGCCCGAGGCCGCCCTCGATCGCCTTGTCGTCGCCGTAGAGCCGGTCGCCGGCCAGGGGCGTGAACTCCTCGACCAGCCCGGCGACGTAGTCGGTGAAGCGCGGCCGGTCGGGATGGCGCGCGACCATGGTCTTCTGCCAGGGGCTGAGCTTGGCGTAGGTCTGCTTCAGCAGCCGGTCGGCCTTGCCCTGCAGCTTGGAGACCTCGTCGGCGATGTTGACGTCGCCGCTGTCGGAAAGGTGCCGCAGCTCCTCGATCTTGCCTTCGAGCTCGGCGATCGGCTTTTCGAAGTCGAGAAAGTTGTGCATTCAACGCTCTAGATGCATGACGCCAGAAAGGCCGCATAGCAGGCCGCGGCCGCTAGTTCAATCCCCGGCACGCCCCGCGCCTTGACCGCGGCGCGGGCTGCGCCCATGATCGCAGCATTCCTAGGGGTGCCCAAGGGGAGGCGTCGCCTCCGCCACGGGCTGAGATTCCGCCAAGGCGCGCCGCGCCGCGCGGGGACCCTTCGAACCTGATCCGGGTAATGCCGGCGCAGGGAACGGAAGCGACCGACAAGACGAGCCCTTCTCCGTCCCGCCCCTTTCCCGGATCTCCTGTCTCTCGTTTGACAAGGGAGGTCCGTCGATGTCCAGACCCACAGCCAAACCCGGCGCCGCGCTCCTCGCCGCGCTCTTCGCCCTGCTCGTCCTGCCCGGCGGCGCCCGCGCGGAGAAGCTCACCGTCCTGCTCGACTGGTTCGTCAATCCCGACCACGGGCCGCTGATCGTGGCCCAGCAGCGCGGCTTCTTCGCCGAGGCCGGCCTGGAGGTCGAGATGATCGAGCCGGCCGATCCCAACGACCCGCCGCGCCTGGTCGCGGCCAAGAAGGCGGATGTCGCCATCTCCTACCAGCCGCAGCTGCACATCCAGATCGGCGCCGGCCTGCCCCTGGCCCGCTTCGCGACCCTTGTGGCGACGCCGCTGACCACCCTGCTGGTGCTGGACGAGAGCCCGGTCAAGACCATCGCCGACCTCAAGGGCCGCAAGGTCGGTTTCTCGGTCGGCGGCTTCGAGGACGCGATCCTCAAGGCCATGCTGGAGCCCAACGGGCTTTCGCTCTCGGACATCGAGCTGATCAACGTCAACTTCTCGCTCAGCCCGGCGCTGATGTCGGGCCAGGTCGACGCGGTGATCGGCGCCTACCGCAACTTCGAGCTCAACCAGCTCGAGATCGAGGGCCGCAAGGGCCGCGCCTTCTACGTCGAGGAGGAGGGCGTGCCGGCCTACGACGAGCTGATCGCCGTCACCCACCGCGAGCGCCTTTCGGACCCGGCCCTGGCCAGGTTCGTCGAGGCCATGGAGCGCGGCGTTCAGTACCTGGTCAACCATCCGGAGGAGAGCTGGCAGCTCTTCGTCTCCTACAAGCCGGAGCTGGACGACGAGCTGAACCGCCGGGCCTGGCGCGACACCCTGCCGCGCTTCGCCCTCCGGCCGGCGGCCCTCGACCGCGGCCGCTACGAGGCCTTCGGCAGTTTCTTGGAGAAACAGGGCGTGGTCGAGAAGCTGCCGCCCTCGGCCGACTACGCCGTGGAGCTGACACGATGACCGGCGACGGCGAGGGCCCGGGCTTCGCCGACTGGCGCGGCGCGCGCGCGGACGCCGGGTTCAGCGACTGGCTGGCCGCCCGCGCCGAGCCCTACTGGAGCCGAACGGTCGAGCACCGCTTCACCCGCGAACTGGCCGCCGACGAACTGCCGGACGCGGTCTACCGGCGCTACCTGATCCAGGACTATGCCTTCATCGACGTCCTGGTCCGGGTCGTGGCCTATGCCATCGCCAAGGCCCCCGACATGCCCCCGAAGAGCCGGCTTTCCGCCTTCCTGGCGGCGGTGACCAGCGAGGAGAACGACTACTTCCTGCGCAGCTTCGAAGCCCTCGGGGTCGAAGCCGAGACCTGGCGCAACGCGCCGCTCGGGCCAACCGCCAGCGCCTTCCGCGAGGTCATGCTGGGCGCCGCGCAGGACGGCGGCTACGAGGAGGTCCTGGCGGTCTTCCTGCCGGCCGAGTGGTGCTATCACTCCTGGGCCAAGGCGGCCAGCGGCCAGACGCCGACGCGCTTCTACTTCAAGGAATGGATCGAGCTGCACGACAACCCGGAGTTCGAGGCCTTCGTGGCCTGGCTGCGCGCCGAGATGGACCGCCGCGGCCCGGCCCTCCCGGCCGAGCGCCAGGAGCGCCTCGCCGCCCTCTTCCGCAGCATGATGGCCCTGGAGGTCGCCTTCTTCGACGAGGCCTACGAGGGCTAGGCGCCGGGCACTTACAACCTCCCGCTGTCATGGCCGGGGCGCGTAGGGGGCGTGGCCCAGTGCTTCGCACCGCTTCGCGCGACCCGGCCATCCATGGTGCCGCGGCTCGATGGATGCCCGGATCAAGTCCGGGCATGACGGCAGATGTGGAGCCATCCTTGGTGCTCCGTCGCAGCGCCGGGGCTATGCTGGCTTGGAGCACCGCCGAACGCGCGAGGAGGAAGGCCCCATGATCGAGATCCCCAACGTCGCCAAGGAGAGGCTCGAGGCCGGCGGGCTGGCCCTCGGGGTCGGGCTGCGCCAGGCGCGCACGGTCGACATCGCCCGGGCGATGAAGACCGCCGGCTTCGACTGGTTGTTCATCGACATGGAGCACAACGCCATGGACGTGGACATGGCGACCCAGATCAGCGTCGCCGCCCAGGACGCCGGCATCACCCCGCTGGTCCGGGTGCCCGGCTTCGAGCACCACCACGCCAGCCGGGTGCTCGACTGCGGCGCCCAGGGCATCGTGGTGCCCCACGTCGACGACGCCGAGACCGCGGCGCGGATGGTCTCCAACTGCCGCTTCCCGCCGCTCGGGCACCGCTCCATGGCCGGGGCGCAGCCGCAGATCGCTTTCGAGGCCCACCCGGTCGGCGAAATCGCGGAAGCGGTCAACGCGGCGACCTTCCTGGTGCTGATGCTGGAGACCCCCAAGGCGATCGAGAACGCCGAGGCGATCGCGGCCGTGCCCGGCGTCGACGCCCTGCTGATCGGCACCAACGACCTCTGCCTGGAGATGGGCATCCCCGGGGACTACGGGAACGACCGGGTGGTCGAGGCCTACGAGCGGGTGATCGCGGCCTGCCGGCGCCACGGCGTGCACCCCGGCATGGGCGGCGTCTACGCACCGGAGCTGGCGAAGCGCTATGTCGACATGGGGATGCGCCTGATCCTGGCCGGCGGCGACTTCGCCTTCCTCATGGCCGGCGCCAAGGCCCAGGCCGCCAGTTTCCGGGAGATGCTCTGACGCTGGTCCCCTAAGGACCCTCGAGGGGGTCGAAGCCCCAGGAGAAGAGCGGGCGGCCGCCTTGGGGCGTGACCTGGACCACCTCCTCCAGCCACCAGCGCTCCCGCTCGCCGCCGGGATAGAGCAGGTGCAGCGGCACCACCATGTCCGCCTCCAGGACCCAGTCGGTGTTGGAGCGGCCCTCGGCGGTGGTGAGCTCGACGTCGTAGTGGGAGAGGCCGAGGCCGTGGAAGAAGACCAGCGCCGCGGCGGGATCCGGCGCACCGGCCTTGCGGTAGGCTTCGCGGCCCAGGGACTGGAGCTGGCTGATCCGGGCGCCGGGCTTCATCGCGGCGATCACCTCTTCCGCGACCGCCGCCGTGGCGCGCGCGTGGTCCCGCGCCGGGCCTTCGGGCGCGCCCTCGACGACCCAGGTCTTGCCGCCGTCCCAGCAATAGAGGTCGAGCGTGCCGTGGCAGTCGAACATAACGTGGGCGCCGCGTTCCAGGGGCCGGTCTGCCAGCCCCGGCTCCAGCATCAGGGTCGCCTCGGCGCCGCGCGGATGCCCCCAGACCATGCCGCCGGGATCGCGCACGAAGCCGCCCAGGTCGCCGGCCGCCCGGCGGTAGGCGCGGTCGAGCTGGCGCCAGGTCATGCCGTCTTCCCAGCTCGCCATGGTGCGGCGGATCGCCGCCTCGTTGAGCCGGGTCGCCCGCTCGACCAGCGGCATCTCGGCCGCGGTCTTGACCGCCCGGGCGTACATCAGCGCGTCGTAGCCGTCGGCGACCTCCAGGCCGTCGAGCCCCAGGCGGACCCCGAAGCCCATGTCGTTGAAGGCGACCCGCCCGCGCTCCAGGCCGAGTTCTCCGAGCGCCCCGCGGACCGCATCGTTCATGTCGAAAGCGTAGCGGTCCCGCGCGGCCTCGGCCCAGCCGATCCCTTGCGCCCTGGCCGGCAGGAAACGGCTGATATCCTCGGCTGCGGGCGGCACGTCGATCGACAGCATGACGCCGCGGAAGGGCCGGATGTCCTCGATCCAGCTCGGCTGGTCCAGGAAGCTCGCCAGGTAGTACTCGGCGATCACCAGGATCGGATGCTCCGGCGCGTGGCGGGAGAGAATCACGGCATAGGGCCGAGGCTCGTCCGACTTGTGCGCCACGCCGTTGAAGCTGGAGAGGTAGAAGACGTTCAGGGGCTGGGTCGCGACCACGCCGTCCAACCCCCGCGCCTCAAGGCCGTGGAGCAAACGCTCCAGGTTGCAGAGCCGCTTCGGCAGCGGCAGGCGTTGGAAATCGGCCGTTGTGTCGGTCTGGGCTGTGTCCGGCATGCGCGCTCTCCCCATCGTCGGCCCGAGGCACCGCCTAAAGCGGGATGATTTGAAGCTGAACCGGCTTCAAATCTGAATCCCGCTTTGCCTTGACGGTTGAGAGCACGATTCAGATATGAGGTCGATTCGACCTCATATCATCGTGCTCTAGGCGGTGTTCCGGCAAGGCGCCCAGCTTAGCGCAAAGCTCCGGCCGTCCGACAGGCGCCCGGCCTTCGTCAGTTGAGCCAGACGAAGTACCTGAAGAACCTGCCCGCAAAGAGCCGGGAGATCTGGTTCCAGGTTCGCCCGGACACGGTGTCGCCCTCCTCCAGGTAGGGCAGCGCGGCCGAGCCCTGGATCAGGAGGACGGGGTCGAAGGTCGTCGGCTCGGTGAAGATGCGGCGCAGGTTGATCCCCTGATCGAAGCGCCAATGCGGCACCAGCTTGCGGCCCTGTAGCAGGGCGTCGAATTCCTCGAGGAAGAGCCGCCAGCCCTCGATCCGTTCCTGCGTGATCGTCATCCGCGGCAGGACACCGGTCTGGGCCGGATTCGGGATCCATTCGCCGCGGTCGTCGGTCTCCGCCTGAACCCGCGTCCAGGTCTCGCGGCTGAGCCGGACCATGGCTTCGAGATGCTGCAGAACGCTGCGCATGCGGTCGGGCTCGACGACCGGCCAGTGCGTCAGATGCACGAAGGCGATGAAGTCGGCGACGTTGGCGAACCTGGCGGTCGGGACGGTCTTGGCGACCAGGGCCGCGTTGGGCAGCGCGGAGTCCGGGAAGAGGCCGTGAAAGGTCTGCTCGAAGCCCTCCTGCCAATCGTGGGCCAGGGGGAACTCGGCAATCGCCATCAGCAGGTGGCAATAGGCCCGCAGCCAGGGCACGTCGCTGCGGTCGAAGTCGGTCAGGAAGGCGTCGGCCGCTTCTTTCCTGATCCAGCGAAACTCCATCACCACCTGCAGGATCCGCCAAAGCGCCTCCTGATCCGAGGCCACGCCGTCGGCGTTCAGGTCCAGGTGGATGCGCGCGATGTTCAGGGGCAGATCGACATCGCGCTCGGCGACGGACGCCAAGGCGGCCTCCGCCGCCCGAAGGCGATCGATGAAGCCTTGCAGGACGTCGCGCAAGGCCCCATAGGTCACCTGCTCGGGGTCGGGGTTCGGCGGAACCGGCAGGCGGAGGATCGGGAGACCCGACAGACCCGCCCCGTAAGGCGGGCTGTAGCTGCTCGCCAGGCCGTAGCGATGGAGGCCCTGGCCCAGATGCTCCACAGCCTGCAGGAACCGCACCGCGCCCAGGGCGAAGCGGGCCCGATCGTCGTCCGGCTGATCGGCGAGGCGATCACGGGCGACCTCGGCGGCGGCCGCAGTCTTGCCGGCATAGAGGTGGGACTGGAGGTCCTCGATGAAGTCGGCCGACGCCGAAGCGCTGGCGCTCCAGAGGATCAGGCCGGCGGCTGGTGCAAGCCATCCGAAAGCAAGGCGCAGGGTCATGCGACCTGCGCTTACAGCAAGAGTGCTAACCGGAGGCTAACACAAGGGAGCGCTCAGCCCGGCGGCAGCCGCAGTCGGCTCTCCAGGTCCTCGCGGTTGAGGTAGAAGCCGGCCATGTGGCGATGGCCGGTGAAACCGGTGCGGGCGTGCAGGATCCGCCAGTTGTCGAAGAGCACCGCAAGGCCGGGCCGGAGCTGCAGGCGCAGGTGGTAGGCCTCCTCCGAGAGCAGGGCGTGGAAGCGGCGCAGCGCCGCATAGAAGGCCTCGGTGACCGCCGGCTGCGGCCGGAAGGGGGCGCGGTCGAAGTTGTTGAAGCAGACCCGCCGCAGGGCGCCGGCCGCGTCCAGGCCGAGGACGGGATGGCGGGCCAGGAGGTGGACGCCGTCGCCGAGGTACTCGCCGGGGACCTCGAGCTCGCTCAGCAAGCGGAAGGCCTCCGGCGCCTCCGCGCGCAGCCGTTCGGCGACCCGGAAGCCGTCGGCGAAGACGTTGACGGCGCCCTCGCCGTCGAAGGCCAGGCAGTGCAGACACTGCAGGCCCGGCGGGTCCTCGCTGTAGGTGCCGTCCGTGTGCAGGCCCACGGCCTCGTTGGAATAGGCCGAGTCGGCGCGGGCGCCGTCGGCCTGGAAGTCCCAGACGCCGCCGAAGATGGTCTCGCGGACGTAGGCGATGCGCTCGGCCAGGCGCCGGGTCGCGGCCAGCTCGCTCGGCAGCCCTTCCACCAGGACCAGCCCGTCGCGCCAGAAGTCGGACAGCAGGCGGCGCAACGCCGCGTCGTCCCCGAGGATCCCGGAGAAGCCATGGCGAGCGGGGGCCGGCGGCCCCTCCGCCCAGAGCCGCCGCTCGGGCAACACCGCCTCGCCGAAGGCCTGGGCCCTGAGAAAGGCGGAGTCATAGCGGCTGTTCAGGTCTTCCTGGCGCCAGGCGACCTCCAGGGCTGCACCGGAGTCGCGGAGCTCGACCGTCTCGGCGGCGAGGTCATCGGGGATGGCGAAGGTATCGACCCGCCGCTGGTTCGTCGTGGCGTCGTAGCTTTCCGGTGCCCGGCAATGGTCGCGGAGCCAGATCATGGGAAAATCGGCGCGGGCGCCGTCGGCCCAGGTGACCGCGAGGCCGCGGGGCGAGATTGCGGCAGACTCGATCTTCGGGGGCATGGGCGCCTCGCCTTCGCGCATTCGGAGATTTATTATCCATATGTATAATAAATTTTCCGCTATAGTGCCAGTGCCCATACGCCCTTCACCTCGACAGAGAGAGCCCTTGGCCAAAGCGGAGAGCCTCGAAGACGGCGGCGGACCGGTCCGGCGGCGCCTCGACGCCAAGCAGCGCCGCGCGGGCCTGATCCGGGCGACCATCGAGATCCTGGCGGAGACCGGCCCGCGTGCGGCCACGGTCCGGGCGATCTGCGCCCGCGCCGGAGTCTCGCACGGGCTGCTGCGGCACTACTTCGGCAGCCAGAAGGCTCTGGTCGCCGCCGCCTGCCACCGCCTGGCCTCGGACTACGACACGGAGATGAGCGAGATCCTGGACCAGGGCCAGGGCTCGGCCAGGGACCGATTGCGCCGGCTGTTCCGGCTGCTGTTCTCGCCGACCTGGGTCGACGACCGGACGCTGGGAGCCTGGGTCTCCTACTGGAGCCTGGTGCGCAGCGACGAGGAGGTCGCTGCGATCCACCGGGACTTCTACGCCCGTCAGCGCCTGCGGATCGCCGGGACCCTGGGCCGCCTCGCGCGGGAAGAGGGCCTGAGCCTCGACGCCAAGGCCGAGGCCCTCGCGATCACCGCCATGATGGACGGCCTCTGGCTGGAGCACTGCCTCGACCGCACCGGCTTCGAGCCAGAGGAAGCGATCGCGCTCTGCGAGGCCTGGCTCGAGCGCATGACGGCCGCAGCGACGGCGCGGACGGGCTAGCATTGCGCCTGTTCATCACCTCCTTGCGCGATAGAATGGCCGCCGAACCAAGGGCCGGCGGCGGCCTCCGCCGCGCGGCCCAAACAAGAAACGTCTGCAACAGGGAGACTCCGTGATGAAGCAGTTCCTGGCATGTCTGGCTCTGACCGCCGTGGCGCTCGCCAACCCGGCCTCGGCGGGCGAGGTCCTGGACCGGATCATGAAGTCCAAGACCCTGACCATGTCCTCCGACCCGGCCTATCCGCCGCAGTCCTTCCTCAACGACCAGAACGAGATGGACGGCTTCGACATCGACGTCGGCAAGGAGATCGCCAGGCGCCTGGGCGTCGAGCTCGAGATCATCACACCGGCCTGGGAGATCATCACCGCCGGCAACTGGGGCGGCCGCTGGGACATCTCGGTCGGCTCCATGACCCCGACCAAGGCGCGGGCGCAGGTGCTCGACTTCCCCGCCGTCTACTACTACACGCCGGCCTCCTTCGCCGTGCACGCGGACTCCGAGGCGAGCGGCCTGGGCGACCTCGCGGGCAAGACCATCGGCGTCTGCGGCGGCTGCACCTACGAGGCCTACCTCAAGAAGGAGCTGACCATCGACGCCGAGGGCGCGCCACCCTTCACCTACGACGTCGAGGCCGGCGAGATCCGCTCCTACGAGACCGACACCAACGCCTTCGACGACCTGCGGATCGGCGACGGCAAGCGCCTGGACGCGGTCTTATCCGCACTGCCGACCATCGAGGAAGCGATCAAGAACGGCTACCCGATGAAGGTCGTCGGCGACCCGGCCTTTTACGAGCCCCTGGCCGTGGCCCTGGACAAGGGCGATGCGGAGTTCGCCGCCAAGATCAAGGAGGTGGTCGCGGCCATGCACGCCGACGGCACCCTGACCAAGCTGTCGGAGAAGTGGTACGGCGTCGACCTGACCACGGTCAAATAGGCCGGCCGAGGCGAGGGCCCGCACGGGAGGGCCGACGAGGCATCCCGCCGGCCCTCGCGCCGCCCTTATGACCGCGCTTCTCTCCCTCTACGGCGACCGGCCCTGGGCCCGTCACCTGACCGTCTTCCTGGCGGCGTCGTTGGTCTTCGCGCTCTTCGACTTCAAGGAGACCCTGGTCGGCGACCTGCTGCGCCCGGCGATCGGCGAGCCGGCGGAGAGCGGCCTCCACGGCACGCTGGCGGTCGGCCTGGTGCTCGGCTTCCTTTTCGCGGTCAACCTGGCGGTTTTACGGCTCCTGCCCTACAAGGCGCAGATCGCGGTGACCTGGCTCGAGCTGCTGCTGCTCTTCCTGGCCTTCTTCGCGTCCTTCGACCTGTCCTACGAGTTCATCGGCCGCAAAATCGGCTTCCTGATCACCCAGGGCGCCTTCACCACCGTCTACATCTCGCTGATCTCGATCGCCATCGCCAGCGCCATCGCGCTGGTCGCCGCCCTGGCCAAGCTGAGCGACAGCGCCTTCGCCTTCGCCTGCGCCAGCTTCTACATCTCCTTCTTCCGCGGCCTGCCGCTGCTGATGCAGGTCTACCTGATCTACCTCGGCCTGCCGCAGCTCGGCTTCGTGGTCGATCCGGTCCCGGCCGGGGTCGCCGCGCTGTCGCTCTGCTACGGCGCCTACATGGCGGAGATCTTCCGCGCCGGGATCCAGGGCGTGCCCGACGGCCAGCGCGAGGCCGCGGCCGCGCTCGGCCTCAAGCCGGGGCTCACGATGCGCAAGATCGTCCTGCCCCAGGCGATGAAGCTGATCGTGCCGCCGACCGGCAACCAGTTCATCGCCATGCTGAAGGACTCCTCCCTGGTCTCCGTGGTCGGGGTCTGGGAGCTGACCTTTCTGGCCCGCACCCAGGGCCGCGCCGAGTTCAAGCACCTGGAGATGCTGATCACCGCCGCCTTCATCTACTGGGGCCTGTCGATCGTCTTCGAGCTGATCCAGTCCCGCATCGAGAAGCACTACGGCAAGAGCGACGTGAGGTAGGGCGGCGGGCCACAAGCCTCAACATCGCGCTTCGCGCTGACTGAAAGGATCGGTTCTATGACCTCATGCTTCGACAAGCTCGGCATGAGGGTGTTCCTTCACCTCGTCCGCGCCTGAGCGCCGGGCTACGCCCCCTGTCGAAGGGAGAGGTCGGCACCGCGTCGCGGAGCAGCGCCGCCTCGCCTTTGCCGACCGCCGGCCTCACCCGCCGGCGGCGGCGATCTGCTCGGCCTTGTGGACCATGACCTCGGCCTGCTTGATCGAGGCGATGTCGATCAGGCGGCCGTCGAGGGCGACGGCGCCCTTGCCCTCCTTCTGGGCCTGCGCCATGGCCTCGAGGATGCGCTTGGCGCGCTCGACCTCGGCGGCCGAGGGCGAGTTGACCTCGTTGGCGATGGCGGTCTGGGAGGGGTGGATCGCCCATTTGCCCTCGCAGCCCAGGCAGGCCGCGCGGTTGGCCTGGGCCCGGAAGCCGTCGGGGTCGGAGAAGTCGCCGAAGGGCCCGTCGATGGGCCTGAGGCCGTTGGCCCGGGCGGCGACCACCATATGCGAGACCGCGTAGTGCCACATGTCGCCCCAATGGTAGTCGCGCGCCTTGCCTTCCTCCTGGTCGGTCAGGACGCCGTAGAGCGCGTTGGGGCCGCCGATCACCGTGGTCCGCGCCTTGGTCGAGGCGGCGTAGTCGGCGACGCCGAAGTGCAGGCTCTCGTTGCGCTTGCTGGCCGCGGCGATCGCCGCGACGTTCTGCATGCCCAGCGCCGTCTCGATGATGATCTCGAAGCCGATCCTCTTCTGCCGGTCCGTGGCGTCCTCGATCTGGCTCACCAGCATGTCGACGGCGTAGATGTCGGCCGCCGTGCCGGCCTTGGGGATCATGATCAGGTCCAGGCGCTCGCCGGTCTGCTCCAGGACGTCGACCACGTCGCGGTACATGTAGTGGGTGTCCAGGCCGTTGATCCGCACCGACAGGGTCTTGCTGCCCCAGTCGATGTCGTTCAGGCCCTCGATGATGTTCTTGCGCGCCTGCACCTTGTCGTCGGGGGCGACGGCGTCCTCGAGGTCGAGGAAGATGACGTCGGCCGGCCCCGCGGCCGCCTTCTCGAAGAGCTCGGGCCGGCTGCCGGGCACGGCCAGCTCGCTGCGGTTGAGGCGCGCCGGCGCCGGTTCAACGATGGTGAAGCTCATGGTGACTGCCCTCCAGACAAAGCGATGGCGGCTTGCATCGGCAAGGCCGCCCGTTCCCGCGTTCCGTTTTCGGCCCAGGTTCTGGCCCCTCGGACCGGCCCTGTCAACCGGAGTTGACGCTGGCGCGGGATGATTTGAAGCCGAGCGGACTTCAAACCTGAATATTATTACATTTCAATATTTTAGAGTAAGATTCAGATAAGAAGTGCCTTCAACCTCATATCATCGTCCTCTAGCGCCACCGGGCCAGGGGATGGTGGTCCCGGACCAGGCTCTTGAGCCGCTCGTTGAGCACGTGAGTGTAAATCTGGGTGGTCGATATATCGGCGTGGCCCAGCATCTGCTGCAGGGCCCTGAGGTCGGCGCCGTGGTCCAGCAGGTGGGTGGCGAAGGCGTGGCGCAGCACGTGGGGGGAGACCTTGTTGCGCGGGATCCCGGCCTCCACCGCCAGTTCCTTGAGAAGCTGCCCGACCCGCTGCCGGGTCAGGTGCCCGTCACGGCCGCCCGAAGGAAAGAGCCAGGGCGAGTCCGCTTTATCCGGCAGGAAGTGCCGGCGCTGTGGCAGGTAGGCGGCGACCGCGGCCCGGGCCGGCTCGCCCAGCGGTACCAGGCGCTCCCGGCCGCCCTTGCCGCGCACGAAGATCACCCGGGGATCGCGGCGCACCGCCGCCAGCGGCAGCGAGACCAGCTCCGAGACCCGGAGGCCGCTGGCGTAGAGCAGCTCCAGCAGCGCCAGGAGCCGCAGGGCTTCGGGACCCCTTCGGGCCCGAGCCGCGGCCAAGAGGGCGTCGACCTCGGCCTCGCTCAGGACCTTGGGCAGGCGCCGGCCCTGGCGCGGGCTGTCCAGGGCGGCCGCAGGATCGTCGCCGCGAAAGCCCTCGGCGTAGAGGAACTTGTGGAACTGGCGCAGGGTCGAGAGGCGCCGGGCCGCGGTGCGCGGCGACAGCCCGCGGCGGCCCAGGCTCGCCATGTAGGCGCGCAGGTCCGCGCCGCGGGCGGCGGCCACACCGCGCCCGCCCCCGGGCCCGCTCAGGAAGTCGGCGAAGTCGGCGAGATCGCGCAGATAGGCGGCCAGGGTGTTGGGCCGAGCGTCGCGCTCGGCGACCAGCATCTCCAGGAAGGCTTCGACCTGCCGGTCGACGGCCCGGTCCTTGCCGGCCGGTCCCCGAGCGGCCACGCGGATCAGACGCCGCGGGCCAGCGCCGCCTCGATGGCCAGCAGGCGGGCCTCGCGCTCCAGGCCGACGTTGCTGAGCGCGGTCAGCACCCGCTCCAGGGCCAGCAGATGGCTGCCGCCCGGTCCGGCCTGGCCGAGCACCAGGAGCGAGAGCAGCACGGTCTCGCCCAGGCGTCCGCTGCCGCTCGCGCCCTCCAGGGCAAAGAGGACCGAGGCGTCGGGCACCGCGGTCGCCGTCTCGTCGGTGCTGGCGGCGATCTCGGACCAGTCGAGCGGCCCGCCGCCGCCCAAGGCGCGCAGGGTGATCTGCAGCAGTGCCACCCGCGAGGAAAGCGCCGAGGGGTCTTCGTTCTGGTTGGCCGAGATCCAGGCGTTCAGGTCGCCGTCCCAGGGCACGCTGGGCAGCCCGGCGAGCCGGGCATAGGGCCAGAGTGTGGTCACCGCGGCGGCCGCGGTCGGGATGGTCATGGCCTCCTGGCGGGCCAGGCCCATCCAGGCCTCGGCCTGCTGGAAGCGGCCGAGGGCGAAGAGCGCCTGGCCGGCGGTGCTGGTGAAGTCGGAAAGTTCGGGCGCCGGCTGCAGGATCAGCAGGATCGGCTCGTAGAGTCGCGCCACCGCGAGGTAGTCCTGCGGCGAGGGCGCGGCGTCCAGGGCCGCCGCGATCATGTCCGCCTGGTCCTCGGGCGCCGCCGCGTCGGCCATGGCGGCCTGGTAGCGCAGCGCGCGGGCCCGGCTGCCCTCCCATTCCAAGGCGCGGCTGCGGAAGGCGGCCAGATCCGCTTCGGCGATCTCGACCTGGCTGTAGAGCCGTCCAAGGTCCGCCGCCGGCAGGACCCCCAGGGCGACCGCCTCCTCGGCGACCTCGATCCGCCGCTCGAGGGACAGGTCGGGGCTGCGGGCCATGGCGAAAAGCATGCCCGGATGAATCTCCTGGGCCGTCTCGTCGGCTAGGGAGGCGTCCAGGCGCTGCAGGATCGACAGCTCGAAGACCGAGGGATTGCCGATCACCGGAATATCCGAGGCTCCGCCGGAGGCGGCCTCCGCCAGGGCGATGAAGCTGTCATCGTCGCCGCTGGACTGCTCGCGCAGCAGGCCGACGCCAAGCGCCGCGCCGGCCATCTCGCCGGCATGGATCTGGCAGAACACGAGGGCCTTCTGCCAATAGAGGCTCTGTTCACCCTGGCCGACGACGTTGCGCACCGAGCGGCAGGCCTGGTCGGCGTTTCCGGCCAGCAGGTAGGCCTCGACCCGCGCCCGCTGGATCGACTCGTCGGCGTTGCGCTCCGGGACCACGCGCAGCAGTTCCTCCAGGCCCTCGATCTGGCCCAGGGCCGCCAAGTGCTCGATGCGCAGCTTCAGGAGGCTGTCGCCTTGACCCCCGACCTGGCCCGCCGGGGGAACCGCCGCCGAGAGCAGAAGGCGGCTGGCCAGTTCGCGCAGCGATGGCGAATCGATCTGATCCGAAAGCCGTGCCATGAAGCGCAGCACGACATGGCGTTTGGAGCCGCGCCACATGTCGCTGCCGAAGCCCCCATTGCCGGAGTCCAGCGTTCCTACGGCTTCGAGATCGATGGTCCCGAGACGGTTGACCTCGATCTCGCTAGAGGGCGCCGGCGGCTCGGCGGGGTCCAGCCGCGGGCCGCCGGTCAGGGGCTCGGGCTGCAGGATCTTGGTCGCATCCTCGGGGCGAAGCCCCGCGCTCTCGTCGGGCAGCAAGTTGAGCGGCCGGCTGAAGGCCGTGGGCGCCTGCTCGCCGTCCTCGGCCGACGGGCCCTGGGCGGCGCCCATCGAGGGGACGACCAGAACCGTCAGGCAGCCGAGGGCAGCCGCAAGCGCGGACCGCGCGAACAAGGTGTCAGCGCGGGAAACGATCATCCGGTATGACCTTTTCCACCAGTGTCGTCGGCGCCGGAATTTCCCAGGTCATGAGAAAGCCGCCGCCGATGACCACCACCGCGACAACCAAGGTCACCGCAATTACCGATTTTGACATCGACCCCCGCGCTCTTGCCACAATTCTCGAGGAAACCACTCCAGGAACGGCGACCCGCCTGAACCCCGCCCTGTCCGCCGGCCTCTGGCGACACGGGCTTGCGTGGTCCCGACGCCAGTATGCTAGGTTTCGACTATGGCCAATTTGCGGCAGTTTATCGGCGCTTCGAATCCGGCGCAACGGGGCGCCCGGGCCGGTCTCGCCGCCGCTCGGCGGGCGGCGTGATGCCGGACTCTGGCGACATCCAGAACGACTCGGCGACGGATCGCACGGTCGTGCTGGTCGGGTTGATGGGCGCCGGCAAGTCCTGCATCGGCCGGCGCCTGGCGGCCCGCCTCGGCCTGCCGTTCCGGGATGCGGACGCCGAGATCGAGCGCGCCGCCGGTTGCAGCATCGAGGACATCTTTGAGCTGCACGGCGAGGCCGCCTTCCGGGAGGGCGAAAACCGGGTCATCTGCCGCCTGCTGGCGGGCAACCCGCACGTGCTTGCGACCGGCGGCGGTGCCTTCATGAATCCCGAGACCCGCGCCGCAATCGCCGCGCGGGCGGTCTCGGTCTGGCTGCGCGCCGACCTGGACCTGATGCTGAAGCGTACCGGCCGGCGCAACAACCGGCCCCTGCTCAAGCGCGGCGATCCCCGGAAGATCCTGTCCGACCTTATGGCCCAGCGCTACCCGGTCTACGCCGCCGCCGATCTCGTCGTCGACAGCGTCGATGGCCCGCCCGAGATCACGGTCGAGCGGGTTCTCGCGGCGCTCCGCGCACGCGCGCCGTCGTCGAAGGCCGCCACCAGCGCCGAAGGTGCGGAGGCATGAGCCGGGTCGAGAGCCTGACGGTGGAACTCGGCGCGCGCGCCTACGAGATCCTGGTCGGCGACGGCCTGCTCGCCGAGGCCGGCGCGCGGATCGCCGCGGCCCTGCCCGGGCGCCGGCTGGTTGTGGTCACCGACGAGACGGTCGCCGAGCTGCACCTGCCGACCCTCTCCGGCTCACTCGCCGCCGCCGGACTGGACGGCCCGGCGGTCGTCCTACCGCCGGGCGAGGCGACCAAGGACTTCGGCCATCTGCAGGACCTGACCGAGAGGCTGCTCGACGCCGGGGTGGACCGGAACAGCGTGGTGGTCGCCTTCGGCGGCGGGGTGATCGGCGACCTGGCCGGCCTGGCCGCGGCCCTGACCCTGCGCGGCCTGGACTTCGTGCAGGTCCCGACGACCCTGCTGGCCCAGGTCGACAGCTCGGTCGGCGGCAAGACCGGCATCAACACCCGCCAGGGCAAGAACCTGGTCGGCGCCTTCCACCAGCCGCGCCTGGTGCTGGCCGACATCGCTACGCTCTCGACTCTGCCGAAGCGCGAGCTGCTGGCCGGCTACGCCGAGGTGGTCAAGTACGGCCTGGTCGCCGACCCCGGCTTCTTCGCCTGGCTCGAGGCCGAGGGTGCCGGCCTGGTCGCCGGCGACACCGGCGCCCGGCGCCGCGCGGTCTTGACCGCCTGCGCCGCCAAGGCGGCCATCGTCGCCGACGACGAGCGCGAGCGGGGACGGCGGGCGCTGCTCAACCTCGGCCACACCTTCGGCCATGCCCTGGAGGCCGAGGTCGGCTACGGCGGCGGCCTGCTGCACGGCGAGGCGGTCGCCATCGGCATGGTCCTGGCCTTCGATCTTTCGGTGCGGCTGGGGCTTTGCCCGGCCGAGGACGCCGCCCGGGTCCGGCGCCACCTGGCGTCGCTCGGCCTGCCGACCGGGCTCGAGCGCCTGCCGGAGGCCGCGCGCGACCCGGACAGCCTCCTGCGCCACATGGCGCACGACAAGAAGGTGCAGGACGGACGCATCACCTTCGTCCTGCAGCGCGGCATCGGCCGGGCCTTCCTGGCCCGGGAGGTCGATCCGGCGGCCGTGCGCGAGCTGCTGAGCCACGCCGTGGCGGCATGAGAAGACCGGGGGTGCGCCGACGGCCCATGTCCATTCGGCCTGCGGCATCCGAAGCGATGCCAAGCGAGATTCCACACGTGATCCCATCAACAGCGTAGCTGCGATCCTGAAACCATGGACCAGGGACTCCTTCTCCCGACCCTCGCCATCGTCGTCCTGCTCTTCCTCTCCGCGTTCTTCTCCGGCTCCGAGACCGCCTTGACCGGGTCGTCGCGGGCGCGGATCCACGTGCTGTCCCGCGAGGGCAACCGTCGGGCGCGTCTCGTCGACCGGCTCTGGGAGCGCAAGGACCGACTGATCGGCGCCATCCTACTGGGCAACAACCTGGTCAACATCCTGGCCTCGGCCCTGGCGACCAGCGTGCTGATCCGGCTCTTCGGCGACGCCGGCGTGGCCTACGCGACCCTGGTCATGACCCTGATGGTGCTGATCTTCGCCGAGGTCCTGCCCAAGACCTACGCCATCCACAACGCCGACAAGATGGCCCTGGCGATCGCACCGCCACTGCGACTCGTGGTCGCTCTGCTGGCGCCGGTCACCCAGCTGATTCACCTGATCGTCCGGGGCACCCTCCGGGTCTTCGGCCTGCGCCTCGATCCCGGCATCAGCAACCGCCTGGCCGAAGAAGAGCTGCGCGGCGCCATCGAGCTCTTCGTCGCCGACCAGGAGGAGGTCCGCCAGGAGCGCGCGATGCTGCACTCGATCCTCGACCTCAGCGAGGTCGAGGTCTCCGAGATCATGACCCACCGCAGCAAAGTCGAGACCGTCGATATCGGCCAGAGCCAGTCCAAGATCATGGAGGCCGTGCTGTCCAGCCCGCATACGCGCCTGCCGCTCTGGCGGGACGATCCCGACAACATCGTGGGCGTCCTCCATGCCAAGCAGCTCTTCCGGGCCCTGCACGAGAAGCCGAAGGCGGCCGGCGAGGTCGACGTCGCGGGCATCGCGAGCCCGCCCTGGTTCATTCCCGAGGGCACCAACCTCCTGGCCCAGCTCCAGGCCTTCCGGGCCCGGCGCGAGCACTTCGCGATCGTCGTCGACGAGTACGGCGAGGTCCTGGGCGTGGTCACTCTGGAAGACATCCTGGAGGAGATCGTCGGCGAGATCACCGACGAGTACGATATCCAGATCGAGGGCGTCCGCCCGGCCAAGGACGGCGGGATCGTGGTCGACGGCGACGTCACGATCCGCGACCTGAACCGGCAGTTCGACTGGCAGCTGCCCGACGAGGAGGCCTCGACCATCGCCGGCCTGGTGCTGCACGAAGCCCGGACCATCCCCAACGTCGGCCAGGTCTTCGTGTTCCACCAGAAGCGCTTCGAGGTGCTCGGCCGCAAGCGCAACCAGATCACCTCGATCCGGATCACCCAGCTGGGCCCGCAGCCCGCGAAGGCCACGCCGAAGAAGGACCGCGCGGCCGGGAGCGCTTGACCGCCGAAGGCCGCCGCCTATAGTCGGCGGTTCTTCGCAGTCGCAAAAAACAGCGAGCCCGCCATGCCTCTGCCCCCTCCGGTCGAACGCGAGCAACAGCATTCGCGACAGTACGATTTCCGCGGCTATCGGCGGGCCGACGGCCTCTGGGACGTCGAGGGCCACCTGACCGACACCAAGACCTACGGCTTCGACAACGACCACCGGGGCCGAATCGAGGCCGGCGAGCCGATCCACAACATGTGGATCCGCCTGACCATCGACGAAGAGCTGTTGATCCACGACATCGAGGCGGTGACCGACGACGGGCCCTATGCCATCTGCCCGGCGATCACGCCGAACTTCAAGAAGATCGTCGGCGAGCGGATCGGCGCCGGCTGGCGCCAACGGGTCCGGGCCCGGCTCGGCGGGACCGAAGGCTGCACCCACCTGGTCGAGATGCTGGGCGCCATGGCCACGGTGGCCTTCCAGACCCTCTACCCGACCCTGGCCCGCAAGGCGGCCAAGAACCCCAGCGCGAAGCGCCCGGGCCTGATCGATTCCTGCCACGCCTATGCCAGCGACGGCCCGATCGTCAAGAAAGCCTGGCCGGCCTTCTACACCGGGGAATAGCCGCCCCAGCCGCGTGCGGCCAACAAGACTTCGTTAAGCCGGCTGCGCAGAGAATCGGGGATGTCGCGCGCCCCGAAAGCAGCCATTTCAAACAGGAAGACCGACTCAGCCCGCTTCGGCCTCTTCCGGGGTCAGGGTCTTGAGCTGCAGGGCGTGGACCCGCTCTTCCAGCTCCTCGGCGAGGATCTCGTAGACCAGGCGCTGGCGTGCGACGCGCGACTGGCCCTCGAAGGCGCCCGAGACGACCAGGACGTTGAAGTGGGTCTCGCCGCCCGGCGACCAGCCCGCGTGGCCCTGATGCTTGGCCGAATCGTCGACGATCTCCAAGCGCGTCGGTGCGAGCCGCTGGGTCAGCTTGGTCTCGATTCTCCTGGCCATCTCCATGCCGGTCGTCCCTCCGCGCTCTGCCGTCCTGGCCGCATACCTGGGGATCGGGAGGCCGGCCTGTCAAGCGGGCAGCGCGCAAAGCGCCCGCAGCGGGCCCCGATCCCTTGCCTGCCAAACGGCGCCCAACCATAATCGATCCATGGCCAGGCCGACCCCAGACGCCGTCAACGAGCCCTTCAAGCGCCCCCGGCAGTACGAGCGCGGCTGCGCCCAGCCGGGCTGCGCCGAGGAAGGCCTCTACCCGGCGCCGCTGTCGCGCGACCGGCTGCGCGAGTACAAGTGGTTCTGCCTGGAGCACATCCGCGAGTACAACAAGGCCTGGGACTTCTTCGCCGGCATGAAGGAGGAGGAGATCGAGGCCCAGCGCCGCTTCGATACGGTCTGGAACCGCCCGAGCTGGCGGGTCGGCACGGGGCCCCGCGGCCTGGACGACATCCACGACGGCTTCGGCTTCTTCAACGGCGGCGGCGCGGAGCCGCCGCGGCCGCGGCGCCGGCCGCAGACCGAGGAGGAGCTGGCCCTGGCCGAGCTGGAGCTCCAGCCGCCGGTCGCCTTCGACGAGATCAAGGCGCGCTACATCGAGCTGGTCAAGCGCCTGCACCCGGACGCCAACGGCGGCGACCCGGAGAACGAGGAGCGGCTGAAGCGGATCAACGAGGCCTATGCCAAACTGCGCCGCCTGCATGCGTGAATAGCGGCTCGCCAAGACCGGCCCAAATCCCTACATTCCCCCTGAACGTAGAAGCAAGCGACTCAGTAATCCGACGGAAGATCAATGGCCGCTGATAACGCCACCGCTGCTCCCATCGACAGCATGGGTGCGCCCGATATACAGGTCTCGGTGCGCCAGACCTTCGGCATCGACAGCGACATGGAGGTGCCGGCCTACAGCCAGGCCGAGGAGCACGTCCCAAACATCGACGAAGCCTACCGCTTCGACCGCGACACCACGCTCGCGATCCTGGCCGGCTTCGCCCACAACCGGCGGGTCATGATCCAGGGCTACCACGGCACCGGCAAGTCAACCCACATCGAGCAGGTCGCGGCACGCCTGAACTGGCCCTGCATCCGGATCAACCTGGACAGCCACATCAGCCGCATCGACCTGATCGGCAAGGACGCCATTGTCCTGCAGGACGGCAAGCAGATCACCGAGTTCCGCGAGGGCCTGCTGCCCTGGGCGCTGCAGCACCCGGTCGCCCTGGTCTTCGACGAGTACGACGCCGGCCGTCCGGACGTGATGTTCGTGATCCAGCGCCTGCTGGAGGTCGAGGGCAAGCTGACCCTCCTGGACCAGAACCGTGTGATCCGCCCGCACGACGCCTTCCGCCTCTTCTCGACGGCCAACACCGTCGGGCTGGGCGACACAACGGGCCTCTACCACGGCACCCAGCAGATCAACCAGGGCCAGATGGACCGCTGGAACATCGTCGCGACCCTGAACTACCTGCCGCACGACGAGGAGGTCGCGATCGTCCTGGCCAAGACCCCGGCCTACGACACCACCGAGGGCCGCAAGACCATCGCGGCCATGGTCGCCCTGGCCGAGCTGACCCGCAGTGGCTTCATTAACGGCGACCTCTCCACGGTGATGAGCCCGCGCACGGTGATCACCTGGGCCGAGAACGCCGAGATCTTCAAGGACATCGGCTATGCCTTCCGCGTGACCTTCGTCAACAAGTGCGACGAGGTCGAGCGCTCGGTCGTCGCCGAGTACTACCAGCGCTGCTTCGGGACCGAGCTGGCCGACGAAGGGGCCAAGGCCCTTCTGGTCTAGGGGAGCCTGCGCGATGTCGGACCTCGGATCGCGCGACGAATCGCCGCTGGAGCGCTTCAAGCGCATCACCGGCGCGACTCTGCGCGCGATCGCCGAAGAGCAGGAAGTCGCGGTCAGCTTCGCGCCCAGCGGCCAGGGCCTGATCGGCAAGGAGGCGCGCCTGACCGCGCCGGGCCGCGACCTGCCCAGCGAGGACAAGTCGCTGGCCCGCGGCGAGGCCGACGCCATCGCCCTGCGCCTGCGCTACCACGACGAAGGCCGGCACGCCAGACGGCGCCCGGGCGCCCAGGTCGCCCGCGAGATCTACGACGCGGTCGAGCAGGCGCGCTGCGAGGCCCTGGGCATGCGCCGCATGGCCGGGGTCGGCGTGAACCTCGATGCCGCGACGGAGACCGACTACCGCAAGCGAGGCCTGGCGCGGGCCACGACCCAGGACGAGGCGCCGCTGTCCGAGGTCCTGCACATGCTCGCCCGCGAGGCCATGACCGGCATCGCGCCGCCGCCGGCCGCCCGGCAAATGATCGACTGCTGGCGGTCGAGCTTCGACGCCCGGGTGCTGGAGGCGCTGAGCAATCTCAATAGCCTGGCCGACGACCAGGAGGCCTTCGCCGAGGAGGTGCGCCGCCTGCTCGGCCACCTCAATGTCGACCTGGGCAGCGAGGAGGAGAGCGGCGGCGAGGAGCAGACCGAGGGCGAGGACCAGCAGGGCCAAAGCGAGTCGGCGGAGGAGAGCAGCGAGGGCGGCGAGCAGGACAGCGGCGAGACCCTGGCCATGCTGGAAGGCGAGCGCGGCGACAGCAGCGAGGCCGAGAGCCTTGACGACGCCAGCGCCGAGCTGGACAGCGAGATGATGCCCGGCGCCGGCGAGGACGAGCCCGGTGACCCCGGCCGGCCGCCGCACTTCGACGACGGCCAGAACCACCCCAACGCCGAGGCCTACGGCTTCTACACCGCACAGTTCGACGAGATCGTGGGCGCCGAGGAGCTCTGCGACGCCGACGAGCTGGCCCGGCTGCGCAAGATGCTGGACCAGCAGCTTTCCCACCTGCAGGGCGTGATCGCGCGCCTGGCCAACCGCCTGCAGCGCCGCCTGCTCGCCAAGCAGACCCGGGCCTGGGAGTTTAACCTTGAGGAAGGCCTGCTGGACACCGCCCGCCTGGCGCGGGTCGTGGCCAACCCCATGCACTCCCTGTCCTACAAGCGCGAGCTGGAGACCGAGTTCCGCGACACCGTGGTCAGCCTGTTGATCGACAACTCCGGCTCGATGCGCGGGCGGCCGATCACCGTCGCTGCGATGAGCGCCGACATCCTGGCCCGGACCCTGGAGCGCTGCGGCGTCAAGGTCGAGATCCTGGGCTTCACCACCCGAATGTGGAAGGGCGGCCAGTCGCGCGAGAATTGGATCGCCGCCGGCAAGCCGCCCAACCCCGGCCGCCTCAACGACCTGCGCCACATCGTCTACAAGCCGGCCGACGCGCCCTGGCGCCGCGCCCGCAAGAACCTGGGCCTGATGCTGCGCGAGGGCATCCTCAAGGAGAACATCGACGGCGAGGCCCTGCTCTGGGCCCACGCCCGCCTGCTCGGCCGGCCCGAGCAGCGCCGGGTCCTGATGGTCATCTCCGACGGCGCCCCGGTCGACGATTCGACCCTCTCGGTCAACCCCGGCAATTACCTGGAGCGGCACCTGCGCGAGGTCATCGACTACATCGAGACCCGCTCGCCAGTGCAGCTGGTCGCCATCGGCATCGGCCACGACGTCACCCGCTACTACCGCCGCGCCGTCACCATCGTCGACGCCGAGCAGCTCGGCGGCACTATGATGGAGAAGCTGGCCGAGCTCTTCGAGGAAGGATCGCCCGGCGCCCTCCCCCGCCGTCCGGGCCGCCGCGTGGCCTAGAGCGGGATGATTTGAAGTCGATTGGACTTCAAATCTGAATCCCGCTCTATTTCAACAGTTTAGAGCACGATTCAGATATGAGGTTGGTTCAACCTCATATCATCGTGCTCTAGGACCATCTCGCCTCAGCGGGCGGGTCACGCCTCGCCGGCGCCCGAGTACCGGATCAGGCGGTCTCGTAGCCGTGCCTAGGACTCGAAATAGATCCCGGGCGTCCTGCTCAGAATCCCCAAGAGCGTCAACACGATCACCGTCAAGGAAACCGAGAGATGAGAGAGCGCTTCCGCCGGTGTGCCGAGGCCGCGACACCCGGCAAGGTCGACTGCACGTCGCCTGAGCCTCGCCCCCCAGGAGGAGAAGATGGCGAACACGATAACAATAACGAAGAGAATGCCATCGCCCGCAATGAAGAAGACAAATCCGTCAAGCCACACGGCTAATGCTTTGCATTCAATCCCGAAATGGCACAGCAGTACGGTCGCCGAAAACCACAGCGTCGCGAACCACACGCCCCACCATATGTGCATGTATTCCGGATGATCCCCCCTTTGGCTGAACCCCGTCCACAGCCCGAAGGGAACCGAAATCAGCATGCCCAGCCCCAGATACCAGTAGAACGCGCCCACTTCCGAAGCCGGCAGCGTGGCCAAGTAAAAAAAGAGGTGCAGTCCCGAGCCAGCCAGCACCAAGGCGTAGGGCAGAAGCTTGTTGAGAAGTCTCATCTCAGGATCCGGAACTTGACCATCCGGAATCTCCTGCCCGGGCAAGCGGCGCCTGGTCTCACGATAACCGACCGGCCGGTCGCCCGGTAAGGGCGGAACGAGTGCTGAGGCTGAGAACCAGAAATCTCATGACAGGCAAACGACGGCCCGCGGCCCTCACTCGTCGAGCAGACGGGGAATCATCGGCAGGAGCTCGGCGTAAAGATCGTGCCTGGGACGGTGGCCAGTGCTGTCCGCCCGCAGGACGGAGTCGCTGTCCAGGAGCTGGAACCCGGGGATCATGCGATGGCTCGCCCGGCCGCGCAGGTCCCGCGCGCTGAAGACGACGTAGACGTTGGGTTCCCGGTCGAAGCCGAAGTGTTCGGCCCAGATCCGTGCGTCCTCGGCGTCGGGCGCTTCCATGAAGAGGTCGTAGAGCAGCAGATGAACCAGCACCAGATCGCTGTAGTCGACGGTCAAGCCGTCGAGGCGCTCGTGGATGTAGTCCTCGATGGACTCCAGGCCGGGCTGCGGGCGGATGCCCGCGAAGGCGCCGCGACGGTGTGCGCCCGCAAAGGCGTTGCAGGCTTCGCAGTTCATCCCGACCGGCTCGACCAGGACGACCTTGCCCTTGAAGTCCGAAAGCCGGATCTTGCGCCCGTCGTAGTTCGTCAGCTCGAGATCTGGATAAGCTTCACCGAGCCGCGGCGGCCAGTCGACGCCCGGACCCGCCGAGCCGGCGGCCAAGTCGTCGCATCCGCCGAGAGCCGGCAAAAGCAACAGCAAGGGTACCGCGACGAAAGACGCCATTCGCCTTCGCAGCAACGTCATGACATTTGTCGCAAATCCGTTCCTAGATTCCATCATGCCGGCAACAGGATGACGAACTGGTCAGCGGGATGGCCAGACTCGACCGATCGGATTAAGAATCTGCTTACCGCCCTTCTTGTGTGGGCGCTCGGGCTCGCCCGAAGCCTTCACCGAGACCCGGGTTCAGACCTTCATTGGCTGTCCCCCGCCACGCCGCCGAGGTTCCTTTGCCGCCAAGCTGATCTGCCGCCCGCCGGCCGTCCAAGCCGAGACTTCCTTTTGATTGAAGCCGGCAGCGCCGGTTGCTAGAGCGGCAGGGCGGTCCGGCCGGGGACCGCGCCCCGGGGACCCTGCGCCACCATGCGCCTGACGCCGCTGCACCGCAACCTGATCGCCATCATGGTCACCATGGCCGCGGCGACCCTGACCTACAGCCTCTCGACGCCGCTCCTGAGCCTGATCCTCGACCGGCAGGGGGTCAGTGGCACCCTGATCGGGCTCAGCACGGCGAGCCAGGCGGTCGCGATCTTCGCCATCGCGCCCTTCGCCCCGGCCCTGCTGCGCCGCCTGGGCCCGGCCCGGCTGATGCTCGCCGCCATCGCCCTGCAGCTGCTGTTCTTCCTGCTGCTGCCGGTCTTCCCCAACGTCTACGCCTGGTTTCCCCTGCGCTTCGTGATCGGCGCCGGGGCCAGCGTCATGTGGGTGGCGAGCGAGGCCTGGGTCAACACGGTGGTCGAGGAACGGATCCGCGGCCGGGTGTTGGCCCTGTACAGCGCCGCGGTCACTGGCGGCTACGCCCTGGGCCCCCTGGTCCTGCTGGCGACCGGGAGCGAGGGCTGGGCGCCCTTCCTGGCCGGGGCGGCGATCTTCCTCTGCGCCGGGCTGGCGACCCTGTTCGGCGCCGGCGTCGCGCCCAGCCTCGACGGCAAGCCCTCGGCGCCGCTGCTCGCCTACCTCTACCTGGCCCCGCTGGCCATGCTGAGCTGCGCGGTGGTGGCCGCCAGCGACGGCGTGCTGGCCGCCTTCCTGCCGCTCTACGGCCTGGCCCAGGGCCTGAGCCAGGACCAGGGCCTGCTGCTCCTGACCCTGCTCGGCCTCGGCGGCGTCGCGCTGGAGTACCCCTTCGGCTGGCTGGCCGACCGGATGGACCGACGGTTGCTGTCCCTGCTGCTCAGCCTGGGGCTTCTGGCCGGCTGCCTCGCCTTCCCCTTCCTGGTGCCGATCCCCGGGGTCAACTGGGTCTTCATCTTCGTCTTCGGCGGCTGCCTGGGGGCCCTTTACACCCTGGGCAACGTCCTCATGGGCGAGCGATTCCGGGGCGGCGACCTGGCCGCCGCCAGCACGCTCTTCGCCACCATGTGGAACGTCGGCGCCCTGGTCGGGCCGCCCCTGGGCGGCCTGGGCCGGGACCTCTCGCCCGACCTCGGCCTGCCCGGCGCCCTGACCCTGGTCTTCGCCCTGTTTCTTGCGGTCCCCCTGGTCACATACCTGAAGCATCGCAAGAGCCAATCTCGAGATCCGGCCGACCTCGGCAAACCCTGACTACGAATAGGGTCTTTTGATGTAGGTCAATGATGCCTGCGGCGCGGCAGGCGCAGGCTGGAGGCTCGAATTCCAAGCTGGAGGTCCGAGCCGATGCTCTTCGACGAGACCTTGTTCTTGACCGGTGTCCTGAGCGCCTTCACGATCTTCGCCCTCGTCCTGGCCTGGGTGTCGGTTGAAGACGCCCGCTACCGCAAGCGCAAAGGCTGACCGCGGCGCGGGACAACGGTTTTACGGGACGGTCGCTGCGGCGTCCGCACCGGCAGGCTCTTCCGTCTGGGTGACGCTGGAGCCGATGCGGGGGAGAGGCAGCCCGCGCTTCCCAGCTTTCTGGGCTGCCTCGCCTTCCCCATTGGGCGCGGTGCCGCGCCTCAGCCTTGAAGATTGGCCGTGAAGAAGGCCAGGGTTCGCTCCCAGGCGAGCTTGGCATCAGCCTCGTCGTAGCGCGCGCTGGTCGGATTGGCGAAGGCGTGGTCGGCCTCGTACCAATGGTTGGTGGCGGTCTTGCCCGCCGCCTTCATGGCCGCCTCGAAACCGCTGACCATCTCCTCGTTGATCCACTTGTCGCGGGTCGCGAAGTGCCCCAGAACCGGGCCCTCCAGGGCCTTGAGCTCCTCGGCCGTGCGATTGACCCGGCCGTAGTAGACCACGGTGGCGTCGACCGGCGTGGCGATCCCGGCGTTGAGCGACCAGCCGCCGCCGAAGCACCAGCCGACGGTCCCGACCTTGCCGCTGCCCTTGTCGTTGCCCTTGAGCCAGGCGACCCAGGAGACCAGGGTGTCGACCGCCTCCTCCGCGACGACGCCCTGCATGTAGGCCCGGGCCTGCTCGCGTTCGCCCGGTCCGGCGACCTTGCCGTCGTAGAGATCCACGGCGAGGGCCAGGTAGCCCTGGCCGGCGAGCTCGGCCGCGACCGCCTTGATCTGGTCGTTCAGGCCCCACCATTCGTGGATCAGCACCAGGGTCGGGGCCGGCGTGCTGGCCGGCAGGGCGAGCGCGGCCTTGACCGCCTTGCCGCCCTGAGTGGTGAGCTCGACCTCCTGTAGGCCGGCCGCGGCCGCCCGCGCCAGGCGCGGGTCGGCGAGGACGGCGGCCAGGGGCAGGCTGGCGAGGGACGTGACGACCTGGCGTCGGGCGAGTTGTGTCATGGGGGGACTCCTCCCTTGCAAGTGGTTTCATCGAGTATGCCGCAAAGCCAAGCGCCGCGGGAGGCGCTTCACGAAAGGCTTTGCCTCTGCTACCAAGCGGACAGCCTCATTCACTGCGCCGGCGCCATGATCCTCCGAATCTTTCTGCTGCTCTGCCTGCTGGCCCCGGTGCTGTCGGGCCGGCCGGTGCCGGCCGAGCCCCTGGCCCTCACGGTTTCGCGGCTGCCGCTGAACCCCGAGGCGCCGCGCCAGACGACGGTCGGCACCCTGGCCTGGCGGGGCAGTCTCGAGATCAGCGCCGAGGACCCGAGCTTCGGCGGCCTTTCCGGCCTGCTGCTCGAGCCCGGGGGCGACCGGCTCCTCGCTGTCTCCGACACCGGCCGCTGGGTCTCGGCCGGCATCCGCCTGGACGACGAGGGCTTCCTGATCGGCCTGGAGGCGGCCGAGACTGGCAGGCTGCGCGACGGCGACAACCGGCCGCTGGCCAGCAAGCGTGCCGGCGACGCCGAGGCCCTGGCTCGCCTGGCCGACGGCACCACCCTGGTCGCCTTCGAGCAGGCCCACAGGATCTGGCGCTATCCGGCCGGCACGCTCAGCCGCCCGGCGCAGTCCTTTCCGGCGCCGCCGGGGCTCGACCGTCTGGACGGCAACAGCGGCCTGGAGGCCGTGACGGCGCTGCCCCGCGGCCGGCTGCTCGCCCTGGCAGAGGACAGCGGCGAAGACGAGGTGCTGCTCGGCTTTGTCTGGCAGGACGGCGCCTGGGCCGAGGTTGCCCTGGTCCGCGACCGGCCCTTCCAGCCGACCGGAGCCACCACCCTGCCGTCGGGCGACGTGCTGGTCCTGGAGCGGCGCTACAGCGTTCTGGGCGGGCTGGGAATCAAGATCCGGCGGCTGAGACTGGCGGCGATCAAGCCCGGCGCCACTCTGAAAGGCGAGGTCCTGGCCGAGCTGCGCCCGCCCCTGGTCTACGACAACATGGAAGGCATCGCCGCCCGGGCCGAGCCCGGCGGGGGTGTGCGGATCTACCTGGTGGCGGACGACAACTTCAACGCGGTCCAGCGAACCGTGCTGATGAGCTTTCTCCTGGAAGACGGCTAGTTCCCGGCCCGTGGCGGCCGGGTCGTGGGTCACCCGGCGGCCGGCGCGGCGGCCTCGACCTTCGCGGTGGCTTTCTGGATCCGGCGCTTCAGGCGCCGAGCCTCTTCGCCCAGCTTGGCGTTGGCCGTCGACAGCAGGAAGGCGTCCAGGCCGCCGTTGTGCTCGATCGTCCGGATCGCCCGGGTCGAGAGCCGCAGGCGCACCATCTCGCCCAGGGAATCGCTGTAGAGCGAGGTCCGCTGCAGGTTGGGCAGGAAGCGGCGCCGGGTCTTGTTGTGGGCGTGGCTGACATTGTTACCGGTCTGAACACCCTTGCCGGTGAAGGCGCAGCGGCGGGCCATGGCTGAAATCCCAAGCTTTCTCTAGAAAACGCCCGGGCGCCCCGGAAGGCGCCCGTTTCGGCCGCGTTTTGTAGGGCAGCCGGACCATCCGGTCAAGGCCGGAAGGCAGGCTGAAACGCCGTGTCCTGGGATGCTAGTGTGGTGGTTCCGGAGACAGCCGAGCAAGCTCTTGGGCCAGGGCCTCCATGACCGGAACGAGGTCTTTCCCTCGACGCGCGTGTCGGGCGGAACTGGCACAGGAAGCCAGCAGGTCTCGGGCGTCTGACCCGCTCCCCTCCAGCGCGACCGTATAGATGACCATGCCTTGCCGCTTCATGGCCTTGCAGGCCCCAGCGAACTGCGCGTCGGCATCCGCGATGCCGATGTTGTCGAGCGCGCACTGGGGCGAGTTCCGGCCGTCCGTCACGATGACCACGACCTTGCGGGATCGGTCGTCCCCCTGGACCTCGCCCGGGGCCTCCGTATCCCCGTGCCATGCCCGCCACCACCGTGGTGACAGCGCACGCCAGGCCCAAACCGTTGCCAGGTCGACGCGGCTACAGCGTTTGGCAAAGGACAGCTGCCGGAGCCGTCTCGGCAGGGTCAGGAGCCACCGGGTCGGGCCGATCACGGCGTTGGGCGGACAGACCAGCTTCTTCAGGCGCTCCGGCCCTTGCGCCCAGTTGAAGTGCCGCAGCCGACCGGCCGCTAGGGGCCTATCGCCGCCGCCCAGCGTCCCCGCCCGCCCTTGCGGGCAAAGATACAGCCAGTCGGGTGGCGGCTGCGTGAAGAACTCTTCCCGGCCGCGCAGGTTGACCCGTCCGGCGAAGGGAATCACCGACAGCCAGAGCTGGTCGTCGGACCCGAAGAGGATCTCCAGCGGGGAATTGCCGCGCCCAGCTCTCAGGATTTCGACAAAGCGGGCGGAGGCTTCCCGCAAGGCTGCGTCCTTGCCGCCGATCCGCATGGACCCCGAGTTGTCGAGGACGAGCGCAACCTCGAGGCCGCGCGGCGGATCGGGGACCCGACCGCAGGTGCCGAGCGCAAAGCAGGACAAGACGGCGAGAAAGCAGGCGAAGACGATCAGAAGTACCGCCGAAAGGGCTCTCGGTGCCATGCGCCTCCTCAGCAGCGATGATCTCGGCGTCCGTGGCGGCTGGCTCGGCGCAAGGGCCGGTCAGGAGCTTGGCCGAAGGGCTGCGACCTCTCCGGCGAGTCGCTCGAAGAGGGCGATCAGGGCCTCACCGTCCGCGGCGTGATGCGCGCGACCGGAGGGGCCGGCGCAGCGGTCCAGCGTGTCCCACGGGCCCTCGAAGGTCCTGCCGAGATAGATGGTGTAGACCCGAATTCCCTGCCGCCGCATTTCCGCGCAGGCCGCCAGGAACTGCGCGTCGGCCTCCTTCCAGGTGAGCCGGTCCATGGCGCAGCTGGGCGTGTTGGCGCCGTCGGTCAGGAGGATCACGGCCTTGGCCGAGGGCCGAGACGGCACGGCCTCGGCCGCCGGATCGCCGTGCCAGGCCAGCCACCAGCGCGGCGACACGGCGCGCCAGCCCCAGATCGTCGCCAGGTCGAAGCGGGTGCAGCCGCCCCTGGCCTCGAGGCCCGAGACCGCGTCCTTCACCTCCCCCAGCCGGCGGGTCGGACCGACCATCGCCGCCGCCGGGCAAACGCGCTTGATCGGATAGCTCCTGCTGCTGAAGCGACCGATCGTCGGGTTGGGCAGCCTGCCGAGGGATAGCGGCGAATCGTCCTGTCCCAAGGCCCCTTTCCGCGGGTTCGGGCAGGCGAGCTGCGGATTGACCGGCTCCTTGTCGAAGAATTCCGGATGGGCCCTGAGGTTGACCCGGCCGCTGTAGGGAAGCAACGACAGCCAGAGCTCATCCGCGCGCGCGTCCGGGCGGCTCCGGGTCCAGCGCGCTTCCAAGACCTCGAGGAAGCGGGACGCGCCGGCCGTCAGGCCATCGAGCCGGCCGTCGACCGACATCGAGCCCGAGGTGTCGAGGACCAGGGCGACCTCAAGGCCCTGCGGCGGCTCGGGCGCGGAATCGCAGGAGGCGATGGCGAGGCCCCCAAGCAGCCAGAAGACGCCGGATCGCAGCTTTATCCGAAGCATGGCTTTCTCTAGCGAAAGGCGAATACCGCTTCGTTAATGATCGCCGAGAAAGGCCTTTAGCAACTCCTGCGCCGCCGCGGTGGCCGGCAGCTCGCCGGCTTTGACCCTGGCCTCCAGGGCGGCGGCCTCGGCCTTGACCGCCGGGTCGGCCTGCAGCGCGGCCATGAGCCCCTCCTGGACCTCCTGCCAGAGCCATTGTCGGGCCTGCTCAGCGCGGCGCGCGGCGATCTCGCCGCCGGGCTCCAGGGCCGCCCGATAGTCTCCGACCGCCTCCCAGACCTCCGCCACGCCGGTGCCGGTCAGGGCCGAGCAGAGCAGGACCCGAGGCGTCCAGTTCTGGCTGCGCGGCCGCAGCAGCTGCAGGGCGCTCTGGTACTCGGCGGCGGTCCGGCCGGCCTCGTCCTTGAGCTTGCCGTCGGCCTTGTTGACCACGATCAGGTCGGCGATCTCCATGATCCCGCGCTTGATGCCCTGCAGCTCGTCGCCGCCGCCCGGCGCGATCAGCAGCAGAAAGAGGTCGACCATCTCGGCGACCGCGGTCTCGGACTGGCCGACGCCGACGGTCTCGACGATGACCACGTCGAAACCGGCGGCCTCGGTCGCGAGCATGGCCTCCCGGCTGCGCCGGGCGACCCCGCCCAGGGTGCCGCGGGTCGGCGAGGGCCGGATGAAGGCGGCCTCGGCGGTGGCCAGCTCCGGCATCCGGGTCTTGTCGCCCAGGATCGAGCCGCCGCTGCGCTGCGAGGAGGGGTCGACCGCCAGGACCGCGACCCGGTGCCCGGCCTCGATCAGCTTCAGGCCAAAGGCCTCGATGAAGGTCGACTTGCCGACCCCCGGCACCCCGGAAATGCCGAGGCGAATCGAGCGCCCGGTCCGCGGCAGCAGGGCCTCCAGCAGCTTCGCCGCCTCACGCCGGTGGTCGGCCCGGGTCGACTCGATCAGGGTGATCGCCCGCGCCACCGCTCGCCGGTCGCCGGCCAGGACGCCTGCGGCCAGGGGCTCCTTCTTGGCAGCCGGCTTGCGGGCGCGCTTGGCGGTGCTCACGCGGCGGTCCCTTCCGCACCTGGCCCCTCGGCGCCGGGGCCGAGCGGCTGGCCGTAGCTGAACTCGACGAAGTTGCCGTCGGGGTCCTTCAGCCCGCAGTAGTAACCCACGGGATAGGGCTCCTGCCTGGGCGGCCAGGCGAGGCAACCGGCGGCCTCGGCCTTCTCGGCCACCGCGTCGACCGCCGCCTTGCTGTCCAGGGCGAAGCCGAAGTGGCTGTAGTCGCCCTCGCCCTGGTCGCGCCCCGGCCCGCCCGGCAGCAGCACGAAGATGAACTCCGTCTCCCGCCCCGGCTCGGCCAGCCAGACTACCCGGGTTCTGCCGTCCTCGCGCTGGTGCACGATCTCCATCCCGCAGAAATCCCGGTAGAAGCCGATGCAGGCCTCCAGGTCCCGGACGTGCAGCGCGATATGGGTGAGGTTGGGGGTCATGGGGCGAAACTAGCTATGCAGAACGGCTAGGTGAAGGCCGATCATTGCCCTAAAACAGGGCGCGGCGCACAGGCGGCCCGTCTCATGGCTGACAGATTGAGACTTCAGCCTCGGTAGGGCCTGAGCGAGACTTCGGTTATGCGTGGTCAGGACGACAAAGCAAGAAGAAAGAAGCCCGGCCTTTGCCCGGTCTGTCTTGCAAAGCTCGAGAAGAACGCACGCGGCACCCGCTTCGAAAGGCGATGCCTCAACTGCCGCGCAACCTTTCAGAAGATGCTGAAGTGTCTCGACTGCGGCACGAGCCGTGTCTGGCAGGGTCCTGAGGGCACAGTCTGCAAAGGCTGCGGCCGGAAGGTGCTGGAGGGCGATGGATGGGTCGTGCGCAGGGACCTCCTGACCGCCCAGGATGTCTGGCGTTGCATCAAGGCCGAGTTCCCCGAGCTCGAGGAAGCGATCGAGTACGACAGGGATTCAGTCCACCTGAGTTTGGGGGAGCTTGAAATCCTCGCCAATCAAGCGATCGCCCGCGGCGACTTCTCTGCCCTCGAGCGGACCTATGCCTTCGTCCTCGGTCTGGCTTCGGAAGCGGACCGTCTGCATCCAAGTGTCTTGAGTGCGATCCACGTTTCCTTCCTGGAAGGCTTGAACTTAGGCCACACCCGGAACGGAGAGAAGGCCAAAGAACTGCTGCCGGCGGTCCTCAAGGCAATGTGGGAGCGTCAGATGGCCCACAACCGGAGCATCGGCTGGACCTAGGGCGTTATCCGATCAGATTGATTCGCTTCGCGATCAATCTGGCCGGATGTAACGCCCTTGCTTCAGAGTCTTAGCGCACTACTCCCGGCCAGACGCGAACGCGTCTGATCGGGAAGTGCGCTAGCCCGCGACGCGGATCACTCGGCCGCCTCCGGCGCCTCCTCGGTCCGGCGCTCGGCCGCCGACTTCTGCTGGCGCTCCCACATGGCGGCGTAGGCGCCGCGGGCGGCCAGGAGCTCCTCGTGGCGGCCGCGCTCGACGATGCGGCCGGCCTCCAGGACCAGGATCTGGTCGGCCTCGACCACGGTCGAGAGCCGGTGGGCAATGACCAGGGTCGAGCGGCCGCGGGAGACCGCGCGCAGGCTGTCCTGGATCTCGCGCTCGGTCTTGGTGTCGAGCGACGAGGTCGCCTCGTCGAAGAGGAAGATGCAGGGGTTCTTGAGCAGGGTCCGGGCGATGGCGACCCGCTGCTTCTCGCCGCCCGAGAGCTTCAGGCCGCGCTCGCCGACCATGGCGTCGTAGCCGTCCGGCAGGCCCTGGACGAAGTCGTGGATCTGGGCCAGGCGCGCCGCGTCCTCGACCTCGGCCCGGCTCGCGCTCGGCCGGCCGTAGGCGATGTTGTAGTAGATCGTGTCGTTGAACAGCACGGTGTCCTGGGGAACGATGCCGATCGCCGCGCGCAGGGAGGCCTGGGTCACGGCGCGGATGTCCTGGCCGTCGATCAGGACCCGGCCGTCGGTGACGTCGTAGAAGCGGAACAGGATCCGGCTGATCGTCGACTTGCCGGCGCCCGAGGGGCCGACGATGGCCACGGTCTGGCCGGCCGGGACGTCGAAGGAAACGTCCTGCAGAATCGGCCGCCGCGGGTCGTAGCCGAAGCAGACGCCCTCGAAGGCCACCGCGCCGCCGCTTGCCGCCAGCGGCACCGCGTCGGGCCGGTCCTCGACCTCGGGCGCCGAGCGGAGCAGGCCGAACATGACCTCCAGGTCGACCAGGGACTGCTTGATCTCGCGATAGACCGTGCCGAGGAAACCGAGCGGCATGGCCAGCTGCAGCAGGTAGGTGTTGACCATGACGAAGTCGCCGACGGTCATCGTCCCGGCGACCACGCCCTGGGCCGCCAGGATCATCATCACGGTGATGCCCAGGGTCACGATCACGGTCTGACCGCTGTTCAGCATCGAGAGGCTGGTCCGGCTCTTGACCGCCGCGCCCTCGTAGTATGCGAGGGCCTGGTCGAAACGCCGCGCCTCGTGCGCCTCGTTGCCGAAGTACTTCACCGTCTCGTAGTTCAGCAGGCTGTCGATAGCCTTGGTGTTGGCGTCGTTGTCGGCCTCGTTCATCTCGCGGCGCAGGCGGATTCGCCATTCCGTGACCCGGAAGGTGAACCAGACGTAGCCGACCACGGTCGCCAGGGTGATCGCCGAGAAGCGCCAATCGAAGAGCACCCAGAGGATGCCCGCGACCAGGGCGATCTCGACCAGGGTCGGCAGGACGCTGAAGGAGATGAACTGCAGCAGGAACTCGATGCCCTTGGCGCCGCGGTCGATGGCCCGGTTCAGCCCGCCGGTCTGGCGCTCCAGGTGGAAGCGCAGGGCCAGGGCGTGGAGATGCCGGAAGGTCTTCAGCGCCAGCTGCCGGATCGCGCTCTGGGCGACCTTGGCGAAGACCGCGTCGCGAACCTCGCCGAAGGCGCGGGCCAGGACCCGCACCACGCCGTAGGCCAGCAGCAGGCCCAGGGGGATCGCGGCCAGCAAAGCGCCCTCTCCCGGGCTCAGGGCGTCGACGGCACGGCCCAGCAGCAGCGGCACGTAGACGGTCGCGACCTTGGCGGCGATCAGAAAGACGGCGGCCAGCAGCACCCGCGCCCTGAGGTCGCCCCGGCCCTTGGGCCAGAGGTAGGGCAGCAGGGACAGGAGCGTCTTCAGGTGCTCGCCGAAGCGGACCTCGCCGGTGTCGATGGTGGTCGGCCGCATCCCGGCAGTCTATCCGAGGAGCCCGCCAGGGCTACGCTTTTCTGGCTGGCAGGTGCCGAGCACTGACTCGCAGATGTTGGAGTGCCACCCCCACCCCAACCCTCCCCCATCGAGGGGGAGGGAGACGAGCGAGGACGCTGCCCCCTTTTGAGCCCTCCCCCTTGATGGGGGAGGGTTGGGAGGGGGTGGCACACCGATCTTCGCAAGCGAGAACTAGCTCGCCGGCCTACTCCGCGGCCCGGCCCAGGGAGCGGGCCAGCAGGAGGTAGAGCTTGCCGACGTCCGCGGTCAGGAAGGTCGTCGAGAGCACGTTCTCCGGATCGCAGTTGCTGGCCTGGTCGAGCAGACTCTCGAAGTCCCGGATGTAGCGCTCGGCCTGGCGGCGGAAGCGCTCGTCGGTCTCGAAACGGCGCTCGATCATCGGCAGGGAGTTGTCGTCGCTGCGCCGGGCCAGGCGCCGGGCGAAGATCGAGCGGTCGCCCTTGTGGTAGCGCTTCCACAGGGTGTCGGGGGGCTCGTCCTCCAGGTAGCGGTGCAGGTCGGCGGCGACCGAGTTCAGGTCCTCGATCATCGAGGTCGCGGTGCGGAAGAAATCGCCGCGCTGCTCGACCTCCTCGCGCTCGCGCATGGCCTGGGCCTGAACGATCGCCTGCTCCGAGGCCTTGATCAGCTCGCGGGCCTGGCTGCGGAAGCCCTCGCCGACCTTGGCGACGTTGCGCTCGACCCGCTCGACCGCGCGGCCGACGTCCTTGCTGCGGACCTCCAAGGCCTTGCTAAGCTCCTCGCTGCGCCTCAGCGCGTCGTCGGCCGCCCCGCGCAGGGAATCGGCGCGCTGGCCAACCGAGGCGCCGGCCTCGTGCAGGCGCTGCACGACCTCCTTGGAGGCCTCGACCAGGGCCTTGGCCTCGGCCTGGAGCTCGCCGCGGACCTCCAGTGAGGTCGCGCGGGCGGCTTCCGCGGCGGCGCGGATCTGGTTGCTTTCCTCGCCGACCGCGTTGTCCAGCCTGGCGATGGTGTCCCGGGCCTCGTCGAAAAGCTTGCCGATCTGGGCGATCTCCTCGACCACGGCGGCCTTCATCTTGGCCGCTTCCTCGCCGGCCGCCCCGGCCGCCTGGGTGATCGACGTGCTCTGCTGCTCGAAGGTCTCCGAAAGCTCGGCGCAGCGGTCCAGGGTCGCGGTGATCTGGCCGGCGATGTCCCGCCACTTGCCGTCGAGGGCTTCGGCGGCGCCGGCGGCGCGGCCGAGGGACTGCTCGTAGGCCGTGCCCAGCTGCTCGGCATGGCGCTGGAAGACCTCGGTGGTCCGGGCCGCACGGCTGACCGCCCGGTCCAGCCTTTCCGAAAAGAGCTGGACGAAGGGATCGAGCTCCGCGCCCGCCGCGACCGCGCGCGAGGCCGCTTCCTCGATCTTGCTCGACAGCGCGTCGATCCGCGGCTGCAGGCCGTCGCTGGCTTTCAGCGCCTGGCCGATCGCGCCCTCGATCCGGGTCGACAGGGCCTCGACCTGCGGCTCCAGGGTCTCGCCGGCGCGCTGGACGCGCAACAGCGAAGCCTCCAGATCGCTGCCCAGGCGGTCCATCTCCGGCCGCAGCTTCTCGCCGACCTCCTCGACCCGGGCCAGGGACTGGGTCATCAGGGCGTTGAGCTGCGCCGAGACCTGCTCCATCTCGGGCCGCAGCTTCTCGCCCACCTGGCCGGCGCGTGCCAGGGACTCGGTGATCAGGGCGTCCATCTGCCGGGTCAGCTGGGCCATCTCGGGCCCGAGCTTGTCGCCGATCTCGCCCGCCCGTTTCAGGGAATCCGTGATTAGGGCGTCCATCTGTAGGGAGAGCTGCGCCATCTCGGGCCGCAGCTTGTCGCCGACCGCCCCGGCGCGCTCGAGGGCCTCCTTGATCAGGGCGTCGAGCTGTTCCGACAGGCGGACCATCTCGGGCCGCAGCTCGTCGCCGACCGCCCCGGCCCGCTCCAGCGCGTCGTTGACCAGGGCGTCGAGTTCCTTGGAGAGCTCGGCCAGTTCCGGGCGCAGGCGGTCTCCGACCGCGCCCGCCCGCTCCAGCGCGTCGCCCATCATGGTGTCGATCTCCTGGGAGAGCTGGGCGATCTCGGGACGCAGCTTGTCGCCCACGGCCCCGGTCCGCTCCAGCGCGTCGCCGACCATGGCGTCGATCTCCTGCGACAGGCGGGCCATCTCCGGGCGCAGGGTCTCCGGAACCTGGCCGGCGCGGGTCAGGGCGTCCGAGATCAGGCCGTCGAGCTGCTCGGAGAGCTGCGCCAGCTCGGGGCGCAGCCGCTCCGAGACCTGGCCGGTGCGCGCCAGGGCCTCGTCGATAAGGCCGTCAACCTCGCGGGAGAGCTGGCCCAGCTCGGGGCGCAGCTTGTCGCCGACCTGGCCGGCGCGCTCCAGGGCATCGGCGACCAGCGCGTTCAGCTCCTCGGAGAGCTGGCCGAGCTCCGGCCGCAGGCGGTCGCCGACCTGGCCGGCACGGTCCAGGGTGCCGTTGATCAGGGAATCCAGCTCGTCCGACAGGCGGGCCATCTCGGGCCGCAGCTTGTCGCCGACCTCGCTGGCGCGGTCCAGCGCCTCGTTGATCAGGCCGTCGAGCTGCTCGGAGAGCTGGGCCATCTCCGGTCGCAGCTTGTCGCCGGCCTGGGCGGCGCGCGCGACGGCCTCGTCGATCGCCCGGTCCAGGCGCTCCGAGAGGCGGGCCAGCTCCGGCTCGATCGCCTCGCCGGCCAGGGCGACCCGCTCGGCCACCTTGTCGACCCGGCCGGTCAGCTCGTCGATCTGCGGCTGCAGGGTCTCCCCGGCCGAGGCCATCACCTTCTCGGCGTACTTGACCACGTCGGCGATGCGCCGGGTCTCGGCGTCAGTCGCCTCCGAGAGGCGGCTGCCGATCAGCTGCGAGGTATCGATCAGCTTCTCGATCACCTCGTCGCCGACCCGGGCCAGGGACTCGCCCTCCTCCCGGAAGGTCTCGGTCATCGAGCGCGCCCGCGCCGCCGCGGCGCCCAGGGTCGCCTCGGTCCGCTCGGCCTGGACCTCCAGGTCGCCGGTCATAGACTTGGTCATCTCCTGGGAACGCTCGGCCGCGCGCATCAGGGTCTGGGCCTGTTCGTCCAGGACCTCGCGGACGTCCCGGGCGTGGTCGGCGGTACGGTCCGTGACCTCCTGCAGGACGGTGATCTGCTCCGACATCTGGTCCTTCAGGGACTGGATCCGGGTGATTGCCGCCTCGCCGACCTCCTTGATCGCCTCCAGGTCCTTGGCCACGCCGCCGCGCAGACCGTGGCCGGCTTCCGTGGTCTTCTGCGCCGCGGTCAGCACCGTCTCGGCCTGCTTGTCGAAGGCGGCGACCGCCTCGGCGCTCTCCAGGCTGAGCCGGGCGATGCTGTCGTTGATGCTTTCGACCTGCTGGGCCAGGGACTGGCTGGCATCGCCGCCGGCACCGCGAACCTTGCCGAGGGCCTCGGCCAGCGTGGCCGCCTGCGCCTCGACGGCGCTGCGGGAATCCTCCATGACCTTGGCGAACTCGCCCTGACCCGCCAGGATCTCCTCGCGCTGGCCTTTGAGGGACTGCTCCAGCTCCTTGGCCTGGGAGGCGGCGCGGGTGCTGACCCCCATCAGCTCCTGGGTCTGGCCGCGGAAGACCTCGCAGAGACCCTGGATGTCGCCGGCGACCCCTTCTGCGGCCTCCTTCAGGATCGCCGCCTGCTCCTTCAGCGCCTCGGCCTGGCGGATGCATTGGACCTCGGCGTTGTCGGTCATCATGGTCGAGGCGTCGCGCAGCATGGTCGCCTGCTGCTCCATCGAACGCACCGCCTTGCCGGCCCACTCCTCCGCGTGCTCGGCGTCGTAGGACAGCAGCTCGAAGCGCCGGTGCAGGCGGCGCTGGGCATAGCCGATCACGCCCAGCCAAAGGCAGGCGATGGGCGCGAAGATCCCGCCGAGATAAAGGGCGACCGCCACGGGGTCCTGCCAGAGGGCCTCGAGACTTGCCGGATTGAAGAAGAAGGGTATCGCCACCGCCAGCCAGACGACCGTAAGGGCCAGGCCGGCGAGGACCTCCACACCGAACTTCTCAAGGACTTTGGGCATGACGGCGATCCTGCGTCAGGGCGCCGCACGCGGTTGCCGGAACAGCTCAAGGGGCTTCCGCGCCGCGGACCGGGGGTACAGATCAGGACGGTAAATTGCACTAAGGCCTTCGTCTAGCAAGAAATCGTGCCATGGTGAACAAAAGCCGGCCCCGATTCTGGCGGGACCGCAATTCGTTAAGGATGAGACCCCAACGTCGCCAGACAAAGCAAAGAAAGGCCGAACCGCCCAGCCTTGCACATCTGTTTGCAGGCGGTTCGCCGGGCGCTTCCGACGCCGGCAATTCTTAACAATGCTCCCGGAGCCGAAGAAGCGCCCAAGTAGCAGCTGTGGGGAGTCCGCCTAGAGCACGATGATATGAGGTCGAATCGACCTCATATCTGAATCGTGCTCTCAACTGTTGGATTAGAGCGGGATTCAGATTTGAAGTCCCTTCGACTTCAAATCATCCCACTCTAGGCGTCGCTCGTCCCCGGCCGATGGCGGCCGCAACCTGCGGAGCCGGGCCGGCTCAAGCGGCCGCGGCTTCGCGCTGCTCGCGGATCAGGCCGAGGATCTCGTTGGCCGCCTGCGGAATGTTGGTGCCCGGACCGTAGATGGCGCTGACCCCCTGGTCGCGCAGGGTCTCGTAGTCCTGCGGCGGGATCACGCCGCCGCAGACGACCAGGATCTCCTTGGCCCCGCCCTTGCGCAGGGCGGCGATCAGCTGCGGCACCAGGGTCTTGTGACCGGCCGCCTGGCTGGACACGCCGACAACGTGGACGTCGTTCTCGATGGCCTGGCGGGCGCCCTCCTCGGGAGTCTGGAACAGCGGGCCGACGTCGACGTCGAAGCCGATGTCGGCGAAGGCGGTCGCGATCACTTTGGCGCCGCGGTCGTGGCCGTCCTGGCCCAGTTTGACCACCAGCATGCGCGGCCGCCGGCCCTCCTCCGTCGCGAAGGCCTCGACCTCGTCGCGGATCCGCTCGAAGCCCTCGTCGCCCTCGTAGGCGGCGCCGTAGACGCCGGAGATGCTGTGGGTCACCGCCCGGTGCCGGGTGAAGACGGTCTCCAGCGCGTCGGAGATCTCGCCGACCGTGGCCCGGGCCCGGCTGGCCGCCACAGAGAGCGCCAGCAGGTTGCCCTCGCCGCTCTCCGCGGCCTTGGTCAGCGCCGCCAGGGCCGCGCCGCAGGCCGCCTCGTCGCGGCTGCCACGGATGGACTCCAGGCGCGCGACCTGCTGGGCGCGCACCTTGCTGTTGTCGATGTCCAGGATGTCGATCGGCTCGTCCTCCGCCGGGCGGAACTTGTTGACCCCGACGATGACCTCCTCGCCGCGGTCGATGCGGGCCTGGCGGCGCGCCGCGGATTCCTCGATCCTGAGCTTGGGCATGCCGCTCTCGACCGCCCGGGTCATGCCGCCCAGGGCCTCGACCTCGTCGATCAGCTTCTGCGCCTCGGCGACCAGACTGGCGGTCAGGCTCTCGACGTAATAGCTGCCGGCCAGGGGGTCGACGACCCTGGTGACCCCGGTCTCGTTCTGCAGGATCAGCTGGGTGTTGCGGGCGATCCGCGACGACATGGGAGTCGGCAGGGCGATGGCCTCGTCGAAGGAGTTGGTGTGCAGCGACTGGGTGCCGCCAAGGGCCGCGGCCAGGGCCTCGACCGCGGTCCGCACCACGTTGTTGTAGGGGTCCTGCTCGGTCAGGCTGACGCCCGAGGTCTGGCAATGGGTCCTGAGCGCAAGGCTCATCGGGTTCTCGGGCTCGAACTGGCCCATGATCCGGGCCCAGAGGAAGCGTGCCGCGCGCAGCTTGGCGACCTCCATGAAGAAGTTCATGCCGATGGCGAAGAAGAAGCTGAGCCTGGGGGCGAAGGCATCCACGTCCAGGCCCTTGGACAGGGCGGCGCGGACGTACTCCAGGCCGTCGGCCAGGGTGAAGGCGAGTTCCTGGACCGCGGTCGCGCCGGCCTCCTGCATGTGATAGCCGGAGATCGAAATCGAGTTGAACTTCGGCATCTCCTTGGCCGTGTACTCGATGATGTCGGCGACGATCCGCATCGAGGGCGCCGGCGGGTAGATGTAGGTGTTGCGGACCATGAACTCCTTGAGGATGTCGTTCTGGATCGTGCCCGAGAGCGCCGAAATCGGCACGCCCTGCTCCTCGCCGGCGACGATGAAGCCGGCCAGCACCGGCAGCACGGCGCCGTTCATGGTCATCGAGACGCTCATCTTGTCGAGCGGGATGCCGTCGAAGAGGATCTTCATGTCCTCGACGGAATCGATCGCCACCCCGGCCTTGCCGACGTCGCCCTCAACCCTGGGATGGTCGGAGTCGTAGCCCCGGTGCGTCGCCAGGTCGAAGGCGACCGAGAGGCCGCGCTGGCCGCCGGCCAAGGCCTGTCGGTAGAAGGCGTTGGACTCCTCGGCGGTCGAGAAGCCGGCGTACTGGCGGATGGTCCAGGGGCGGTTGGCGTACATGGTCGCGCGCGGCCCGCCCAGGAAGGGTGGGAAGCCCGGCAGCCCGCCCAGGGTCTCGAGCCCCTCCAGGTCCTCGGCGGTGTAGAGCGGCTTGACCGCGATCCCCTCGGGCGTCTCCCAGGTCAGGTCCTCGGGGCTGTGGTCTCTGAGCTCCTTGGCGGCGAGCGCGCGCCAGTCGTCCAGCGTCTTCTTCTCGAAATCGGCCATGCCCGGTCGTCCGGTTCTTGTGTTGCAGTGCAGCATTATACGCCGAAGACGGCGTCAAGTCCACGACCGGCCCCTTGGCCCCCGGAGATCAGGGCCGCAGGCGGAGGAAGCCGACCGGGGTGTCGAAGCCCTTGAGGGCAGCCTGCTCCTGGCAGGGAGAGAGGTCGCAGATCAGGTCCGCGACCGCGGGGTCCTCGGCCATGGAGCGCGACAGCACGATGTCGCCGCCCTGGCTCTCGCCTTGCAGCCGGGCCGCCAGGTTGACCGTCGAGCCGAAGTAGTCGAGGCGGTCGTTGAGGGTGACCGCGATGCAGGGCCCCTCGTGCAGGCCCAGCTTGACCCGGATCGGGGTCTCCGGGCGGTTGGCGTTGAAAGCCTCGACCTCCCTCTGGATCTCGAGCGCGGCGGCCAGGGCGTCGGCCGGGCGGATGAAGGCGGCCATGACCGCGTCGCCGATGGTCTTGATGATCGCCCCGTCGTGGTCCCGGACCTTGGCCGCCAGCAGCGCGAAATGCTCCCGAACCAGGCGGTAGGCGCGGGCGTCGCCGATGCTGCGGTAGAGCGCGGTCGAGCCGCGCAGGTCGCTGAACATCAGGGCGATGCGCTTGACCGCGACCTCGTCGCCCGGGCGCAGCACCTGGTCGGAGAAGAGGTCGCGGAAGGCTTGCAGGCTGCTCGCCCGGTCGGCGGTCAGGGCGTCGCGCACCCATTCCCGCTCCTCGATCACCAGGGTCCGGCGCCAGGGCATGCGGTTGCTGAGGCGCAGCTCGCCCGGCGGCGCGGTGGCCCCGGCGGTGATCGCCTCCGGCTCCAGGACGACCTCGGGGAAGCCCTTGGCCAGCCGCTCCAGGTCCAGCTCCGGGCCCGGCTCCTGGGTGCGCAGGCGGTAGGCGCCGGGCGCCAGCTCGGCCGCGATCTCCCGGCTCTCGCCCGGCTCCAAGGTCACGTGGACCCGGATGTGCGGCGTCGACATCGGGCCGAAGAGGCAGTACTCGCCGGTGTTGAGCGGTCGGATCCCGGGGGCCGGGTGGAAGCTGAGCTCGACGTTGCGCGAGAAGTCGCGCCCGTAGTCGATATTGCAGGTCGAGCAGTGTGCGCCCTCGGGCAGCTGGTCGAGCGAGCCGACCACCAGCTTGGCGACCCGGCAGCGCGGGCAGAGCAGGTCCCAGCGCAGCTCCAGCAGGCCGGCCCGGGTCGCCTCCAGGCAGAGCTCGACCGAGACCCGGTCGCTGAGCCCCCAGAGCCGCGCCAGGCGCAGCGGCCGGAGCTGGATCAGGTCGACCTCCTGCGCGCCGAGCACGTAGTCGGCCAGGCGGCGGCCGTGGGCGCGGCCGTGCTCGCTCTCTTCAAGCCGGCCGACGATGGCGTCGACCCGCGCGCGCACCGCCTCGGTGACCGGCGCCGCCGCGTAGTCGAAGGGCATGGCCTCCCGGCCCTTCAGGAACTCGCCCAGATGGGCTGCCTGGCGGGCGAAGCTGCGGCCCGTGGAGCGGAAGAGGCCGCGGCGCAGCAGCGCCTCGCCCAGCAGGCCCTTGGCCGAGGCCTCGACGCTGTACTCGGCGCGGCAGCCCTCCGGCGTCGGGATCAGGCGCAGGACGGCGCAGAGCCGGGCCAGGGGCCCGCGCTCGAAGCTCCGGCAGTGCTCGAACCACTGCTCGGCGACCCAGTTGGTCGGCTGCTCGCGCCAGACCAGCTCGAAGGGGCCCATGCGCGCCCGGCCGCAAAAGTCGACCGAGCCGTCGGGCTGCGGCGTCTCCTCGATGACGTGGTTGGGCAGGCCGGCGGCCTCGTTGAAGCGCGCGGTATCGGCCAGGAAAGGCCAGACCGCCTCGGGCGGCGCGTCGAACTCCCAGACGAAGGTTCTAGAATGACTCTTTGCCATAGTGCCGACGTCAACGCGCGCGACTCGTCACGCCCCAAGCCAAGAGGACGATCCTTCTACGCGAAAGGCAAGGTTTTTGGATGCCGGCCCCGGGCGCCGGTCACGGAACGCTCACGGTCGATGGGGCTTACCAGCGGAAGACCGGCAGCACGGCGGCGGGGTGGTGGCCGCTTTCGGCGGCCATGACCGCGAGGCGGTCCGGGTCGGGTCGGCCCGCCGCGTCGGGCGCCAGCTCCTCGATGTGGATGCCGCCGGCGATGAAGATGCCGTCGATGCCGGCGGCGCGGGCCCCGGCGATGTCGGTGCGGAAGGAGTCGCCGACCCCGGCGATGCGGGCGCGGTCACCGACGCCGAGCAGGGCAAAGGCACGGCGGTAGACGTCGGCGTGCGGCTTTCCGTGGTAGCGCACCTCGGCGCCGAGCGCCTCGTAGCGGGCGGCTATGGCGCCGGCGCAGATTTCCATGGCCGCGCCGCGCATCACGACAAGGTCGGGGTTGGCGCAGACCATCGGCAGGCCGCGCGCCCGCGCCGCCTGGAGCAGGTCCTCGAAGTCCTCGACCCGATCCTCGGCGCGGTCCGCGCCGGTGTTGAGGATGAAGTCGGCTTCGGCCAGATCCTCGACGAAGGCCACCTCCAGGCCCTCGCGGATCCCCCGATCGCGCGCCGGGCCGAGGTGGAAGCCGCGGCCGCCGAGGTCCCGGTACCAGGCGTCGGGCCGCTCCTTGAGGTGCAGCCAGGTCTCCTCGCCCGAGGAATGCAGGGCGTCGTAGAGCTCAGGCACCAGGCCCAGCTCGATGTTGCGCTCAAGGATCCCGGCCGCCCGGCGCGGCGCGTTGGACAGCACCAGCAGCTTCTTGCCCCGGGCCTTCAGCGCCTTGAGGCAGTCGATGGCATGGGGGTAGGCGGCGATGCCGTTGTGCAGCACGCCCCAGAGGTCGAGGATGTAGGCGTCGTAGCTGTCGGCCAGGGCGGCCATGCCGTCGTGGATCGGGACCGGCGGAGTGGCGCTGGGAGCTTCGGTCATAGGTCGAGGTTCCGGCTTGTGGGCGTGCGGGGCCGCCGTGCGGCCGCCCTTGTGCCACAGCCGACCCTCGGGGAAAAGCCGCTGGGGACCCGACCCGGTGATCAGCCGGCCGGCTTGGCCAGCCGCGGCTCGCCGAAGAGGTAGCCCTGGCCGAAGTCGATGCCGAGGTCGAGCAGTTCGATCAGGTCGGCCTCGGTCTCGATCTTCTCGACGATGACGTCGATGGCGCGCCGGTCCAGTTCGCGCTTCAGGCTGCGGAAGACCTCGGGCCCGCCTTCGTCGAGCAGGACCGCGGCCTCGAGCTTGACGAAGCGGATTTCGCGCTCGACCAGCAGGCCCGGGTCGATCGCCAGGCCGTCCACTTGGTCGACCGAGAGGCGGCAGCCGAGCCCGACGAGCCGCTCGAGCTGGCGCCGGCTGGGCTCGCGCTGGCGCTTGAGGTCGAGATAGGCGAACTCGAAGATCAGGCTCTTGGCCAGCTCCGCGTTGCCCTCCAGGAACTCGACGAAGTCGCCGAAGAAGTCGATGTCCTCCAAGGTGTTCAAGGAGATGTTGCAGAAGAAGCCGACGTCCATGTTCTCGCGCTGGATCTTGCGGACCAGCTGGACGCAGCGGAACAGGAGCATGTTGTCGATCGCCGCGATCAGCCCCGCCGTCTCGGCCAGCTCGATATAGCGTTCGGGCCGGACCACCGTGCCGTCGTCGGTGCGGATCCGGGTGAAGCACTCATAAAAGCGCCGCTTACGCTGGGGCAGGCTGACCACCGCCTGGAGCATCAGGTCGAGGCTGTCCTGGCGCAGGCACTTCTTGACCTCGTCCAGCACCGACTGGTCGTCGAGAGTCTCCGCCTCCAGCGGCTGCAGCATCAGGGTCGGTGGCTCGCCGCCGCCGACCGCGGTCCCGCCGGCGACCGCCAGGGCCGGTCGGAAGGCGACCTGCTCGGCGACCTGGGCCTGTCCCTCCGACAGCCTCGATACCAGGGACTTGAGCACCGTGACCTCGTCCATGACCTCGGTCAGGGCCTTGCTGCCGCCCTGGCCGCCGCGCAGGGTCGCCGCCGCCTGCAGGGCCTCTTCCAGGGCCTTCATCTCGCGCCGCGCGCCGGCCAGCTCGTCGCGCACCGCCACCTGCCCGGCGCGCAGGGCGTGGATCTCCTCGCGCAGCCGCCGGTCGCCTTCGCGCCGGCCGTTGAGCTCCAGGATCACGGACCCCTGAAGGAAGACCAGGGCGCCGGCGATCAAGGCGAACTCGAGGCGCATGCCCAGCCACTCCGGCAGCAGGGCGGCCACCACGACGGCGGGCGCGACGATGCCCAGGAGGTTGAAGACGGAACGAACGAAGGCCAAGCGCGGCTCCCCTGCCAAGGACCTGGGGGAAGCCTGCCGATGATCCTTGAAAATAGGGTTAACCAGACCTTTCGGCCGCTGGCCCGGGCGTGCCTTCTGCTAGCGGCCGATCGCGATGATCGGCGCCGACGGCCTCGCCCACCGTCGCGAAGCCGTCCCGCCGGAGCAGGTCCGCCAGCTCGGTCAGGATCCGCCGGGGCAGACCGGGTCCGTGGTAGACCAGCCCGGTGTAGAGCTGCACCAGGGCGGCACCGGCGCGGATCTTGGCGTGGGCCTCGGCGCCGCTGGCAACCCCGCCGACGCCGACGATCGGCAGGCGGCCGCCGGTGAGGCGGTACATCTCGGCCAGCAGCGCGGTCGAGGGCCCGAACAGGGGCGCGCCCGAGAGTCCGCCCGCCTCGCCGCGAAAGCGGCTCTTGAGGCCGGCCGGCCGTGCGATTGTGGTGTTCGAGACGATCAAGCCGTCGAGACCCTGGGCCAGGGCGACCTCGGCGATGTCGGCGCGGTCCTCGGCCGTCAGGTCGGGGGCGATCTTCAGCAGCAGCGGCGGCGGCCGGCCTCCCGCCGCCGCCGTCTCGGCCAGCGCGGCCCGGAGCGGCGCGAGCAGCGCTTCCAGCTGGTCCCGGTCCTGCAAGGCCCTGAGGCCCGGCGTGTTGGGCGAGGAGACGTTGATCACCAGGTAGTCGGCCAGGGACGCCAGCGCCCGGAGCCCGGCCAGGTAGTCGGCGACGGCATCCGCGGAGTCCTTGTTGCGGCCGAGGTTGACGCCGATGACGCCGCCCGCCGGCGCCGTGGCGCGCCGCCGCCGCAGGTTGGCCTCCACCCGGGTCAGGCCGGCCGAGTTGAAGCCGAGCCGATTGATCAGGGCCCGGTCCTCGGCCAGGCGGAAGACCCGGGGCCTGGGATTGCCGGGCTGCGGGCTCGGCGTGACGCTGCCGATCTCGACGAAACCGAAACCCGCGCGCAGGAGCGCGTCGGCGACCTCGGCGTCCTTGTCGAAGCCCGCCGCCAGGCCCAGGGGATTGGCGAAGTCCAGGTCCCAGACCCGGGTCTTCAGCACGGCCCGTGCGGCGGCCGGCAAGCGGCCGGTCAGGGTCGCACCGGAACGCAGTAGCCGGAGAGTCAGCCGGTGTGCTGCTTCCGGCCCAAGGGTAAAGATCAGCGGCCGAAGCCAAGCGTAGAGCGACAAGGAAGACACGTGTAAACAGTAAAACCGAACGCGGAGGATTTCACGAGCCAAGCTCGATTCGCGCACGCGATTCAAGATCAAATAAGAGCTCAGCCGTCATAATTGACGCGCTTAAATCCGGCGCTGGCGGGGATTTGTACCATTTTCATAAGACGTTAAACATAGCGGACTCTGCGCTGAATTCCTGGGATCATCTTCCTGCTGCGATCCGGGTTAATCCCTATATAAGATAAGATTCATGTTACAACACGCAGATGTTTGGCGGGCAATCGATCGGCTAGCGGCAAAGTACGGCTTATCCGCCTCCGGATTAGCCAAGCGGGCCGGATTGGATCCGACCACCTTCAACCGCAGCAAGCGCGTCGCCAAAGACGGCAAGCTGCGCTGGCCGAGTACGGAATCTCTCGCCAAGATTCTGACCGCGACGGGTGCCAGCGTCGAAGAGTTCGTCGGGCTCTTGAATGGCGAGGACGTGAACTTCGCCGGCTTGGGCTTGCGGCGGATCGGATACAACGTCGTCTCCGAGCCTGGGTTCTTCGACGCCGAGGGTCGGCCAATGGGCAACGGCTGGGGCCGCATGCCTCTGCCGGAGATGGCAGACCCCGATGCTTATGCAATCGAGATTAGGGGTCAGGCGCTGTCCCCGACCTACGCCGACGGACATGTCCTGATCGTCTCGCCGGCGTCGCGCGTCGACGCCGGCCATCGGGTGGTCCTTCGGCTCAGCGACGGCACCGTCATCTTCGGCAGCTTGCTGCGTCGAAGCCCCGAAGAGATCGAGCTGACAACTTTCGATGGAACAGCGACCTCGATGGTGGTGCCGAAGAACGACATCGCCTGGATGTCGCGCATTCTCTGGGCGATCCATTGACCTGAAGCCCTCGACACGCGCCGCGAGAGCTCCGGGTCCGCCTTGCCAGCCTTCCCAAAGCAGCTATGCTAACCGCTCTCCGGCGGCCCCGGCCCGCCGGGTTTCTTCCAGGTCATCGGGACTCCAGAACATGAAAGCGCTGCACTACATCGACGGCATCTGGCACGAGGGCAACCCGCCGATCATGGGCCCGATGACCCATGCCGCCTGGATGGCCTCGGTCGTCTTCGACGGAGCGCGCGCCTTCGAGGGCGTGGCCCCAGACCTCGACCTGCACTGCGCCCGTCTGAACGAGTCGGCGCCGCGCATGGGCCTGGCGACGCCCCTGTCGGCCGGCGAGATCCTGGAGATCGCCCGCGAGGGCATCGACAAGTTCCCCAAGGACGCCGAGCTCTATATCCGGCCCATGTACTACGCGGAGAGCGGATTCGTGTCGCCGGATCCGGAGAGCACCCGCTTCATCTGCACGGTCTACGAGGCCCCGATCCCGGCGCCCAACGGCTTCTCCGCCTGCCTGTCGAGCTTCCGCCGGCCACTGCATTCGATGGCGCCGACCGACGCCAAGGCTTCCTGCCTCTATCCGAACTCGGCCCGGGCGCTGAAGGAGGCGGCCGACAAGGGCTTCGACAACGCCGTGGTGCTGGACGGCCTCGGCAACGTCGCCGAGCTGGCGACCGCCAATCTCTGGATGGCCGTGGACGGCGCGGCCCACACGCCGGCGATCAACGGCACCTTTCTGAACGGCATTACGCGGCAGAGGGTCATCAATCTGCTCGAGGCCGCCGGGATCCAGGTCTACGAGCGGGCCATCACCTATCAGGAGCTCAAGGACGCCGACGAGGTCTTCTCCACCGGGAACTACGGCAAGGTCATGCCGATCACCCGGCTCGACGAGCGCGACCTGCAGCCGGGCCCCGTCTACACCAAGGCGCGCGAGCTCTACTGGGCCTACGCCCACGGCGACTGAGGCGACCGCGCCGCGGCCTGCCGGTCAGTCGTCGTCATCCCCGTCGTCATCGTCGTCGTCGCCGCCGTCGCTGCCCACGCAGATGCTGCCGGTCGTCGCATTGCCGTCGGGCAGCAGGGCGGTCGGGCGGTCGAAGTCGTTGCGGCTGGCGACCCGCTTGAGCCTCTCGCCGGTCTCCTGAAGGAAGACGTAGCAGGCCGTCGGGGTCTGTCCGCGGCTGTCGAAGTCGTTGCGCCGGATCCGGCTGTCCGGACCCCGGGCGCGCAGGCTGGTTCCGAAGCGCGCCGTCGTGCCCTCGAAGCGGTTGTCCTGGATCCGGGCGCCGGCGGCGTCGACGGTGACCAGGGTGTTGCCCTGCTCGAAGGAGGGGCTGAGCGCGCCGCAGGCGGCGTTCGGTCCGCCGGCGGTCCCGGTGATCGCGTTGTCCTCGAAGGTCACCTCGGAGGTGTTGCCGCCGCCCGCGCCGCCGCCCATGACCACCAGCTGGCGCGGCACGTTGGGCAGGGAGAACTGCTGCGAGAAGCCGCAGCCCGCCGGGCTGTCGCCCAGGAAGGTCTTGCCGGCGAAGACGTTGCCCGCGATCCGAAAGTCCGAGATCGTCGCCGCGAACTCGGTGAGCAGCCCGTGGTCGCCGGCGGCGACGATCTTGTTACCGCGGATCCGCCCGCCGCTGTGGCCGCCCTGGAAATAGAGGGCGGCGTTCTCGATCGCCGGATTGCCGTTGTCGATGCCGTTGACGGTGAAGCCCTGCCCGGCATCGCCGATCTGGACGCCGGACGTGCCGCCGGTGACCACGACGCTGCCCAGGCTGCCGACGCCGGAGATCCCGCTGATCACGGTCAGCGCCCGGCCGCGCGTCGACAGCAGCGCGATGTCGCTGTCGATGACGACGTTCTCGCCGTAGGCCCCGGGTTCCACCAGGACCCGGTCGCCGTCGCCGGCCGCCGCCACCGCGTCCGAGATCGTGCAGTAGACCGGGCCCGCGGCGTTGCAGCCCAGGTCGTTCTGATCGACCACGAGGTCTGCGGCCCGGGCCGCCCCGGCGGCGCTGACCAGGGCCAGGGCCAGGATTGCGTATCGATGAACGGACATGCGTCGTCTCCCCCCGAAGAACCTGCGCCGGCAGAGTTGCGGCGGCGCCTCGATGCAGGCGTAGTCTAGCCACAGCCCGGGCCCGCGGCGCGTTAACTTTTTTCAATCAATAAGACTATTGTCCTCGAGACCGGCAGCGTGAACCTAGGCTCGTCCCTCGGCCGGAATGCCGGCACCGGAAAGCTTGCGCACCATGAGCAGGCTTTCGCCGGCGCGCGGCAGCCGGGTGTGCGGCGCGATCTGCGCCTTGGCCGCAACGGTGAAGCCTTCGCTTTCGTAGAGCCGGCGCGCCGCTGCGTTGTCCGCCCAGACCTGCAGGCTGACCCGGTCGAAGCCCCGCCGCTCGGCCGCCGCCAAGACCCGGGCGAGGAGCCGCCGGGCGACGCCACGGCGCCGATGGCTCGCGGCGACGGCCATGCTGCTGATGAAGAAGCTGCCCCAGTCCGCGACCGCGTCCAGCGCCGCGATATGCGCCAGGCGGTCCTTCGGTATCAGGTCGCGCGGGTCGGCCTTGAGCAGGTCGACCGGGTAGGCGTTGATCATGGCGACCACCCGCCCCTCCGCCTCCGCCACCAACACATTTCGATGGGAGCAGGGATCCTCGTCGCCGGCGATCGCCAAAGCGAGCACCTCGGCCGGCGTCATCTCCGGCAGCACCCCCTCCAACAGGAACTCGAAGAGCCCGCCCCCGGCCTCGATCATGAGGTCTGCGACGGTCTGCGCGTCGCCGGGCCGCGCAGCACGCAAGACGATCTGGCTATCGTCTGTCATGGGGGTCTGATTCTGAGGTCAGGACCAAGTTGCAGCGGGCAAGGCTCGGAAGCCAAAGGACATCGCTTAGGTAAGCCGTCACGTCAAGACGACCTCCAGATCATGGCACTCCGTGAGGTCCGGCGGCTCCCAGCGATCAAGCATACGGGTGATCGCCTGCGACGGTACGGGGCGCGCCCTGCTCTGATTGCGTCGCGTCGCCTCAGATTCAGCTGTCTCCAGGTAGACAATGCGGACCTTTGCCCGATAGGCGGCGAAGAGATCGACCAATTGACTGCGAATCTGGCGACTTACGTTCGTTGCATTCCAGATCATTGGCCGCTGCGCGCGAAGAGCGATCCGGGCCCGCTCCCGCGCCTCGGCGATGACCGGTCCCTGGGAATCCTTCGGGTCAATGCCAAGCTCGTTCCTCAGGTCGTCGAGAGACACGATCTCGCGGTCGGCCGCCTGCGCCTTTAGCCAAGAATCCTTGCCGGACCCCGGCAGTCCGCTCAAGAGCGTCGCTGCCCCGGTCCAGTCGTCGAAGGCCGCGTAGTCGGCGGCCCGATTCTCCTTTCGGAAATAGAGAAAGCGGCTGTGCGCCGAGGCGAAACGCCTGGGTTGCGACAGGCAAGCCTGCTCACGACAGAGCTCTACGAACAACGCGATGTTGTCAAGAAGCCCCTCCCGGTCGGGGCATTTGCGACCTCTGGCATCGGCGGCAGCGAGGACCGCGAGCAAGTCGCACCGGGTCTGGTGGCTGATCAGATGAGCGTGCCGCTCTGGCCGATCGCGCTCGATCAGGAAGAAGGGAGCCTGGTGATGCGTGATCAGGTGACAGATCGTCTCGCGCTGACGGAAGGGTACGGACATGCGCCACAGAATGCTGCGGGCCATGATCTGCCCGCGTCGCGAATGGCCCGGCGCCATGACGCCGCCATCGGAATCGATCCGCGTGCAGGCCGGCTTGGCGACGTCGTGGAGCAGTGCCGCCCAAAATAGCGACTGACGGTCCTCGAATTCGAGGACCTGCCAGGCGCGATCATCAATCAGGGCTTCAACAACCAACCTGGTATGCAGATGGACATCGCCCTCGGCATGGAACACGGGGTCCTGCGGGCAGTCCTTGAGCCGCCGAAACCAATCGAAGAGCTCGTCGATCGCCGGCCAATCGACCAACGATTTTTCGCGATCAGGGACGAGTGTGCCGAAGACGGTCATGGTGCGACCAAAGAACTGTCGGAATCCTTCGCGAGGCGGTTCGGCAGGATCGGACGCGACTGCCAGTGGCTCTCCGAATCCAGGACGGTGCTGAGGAAGCCCCGGCGCACGTACTTGAACCGTTCGGCGACGGAGCCCTTCTGCTCGACCTTGATGTAGAGACCTTCCATCAGGTCGGAAGGATCGGTTTGACGGATCACGAGATCCGGCTTGTGCGGCGGCATTTCGGCGGCGGCTGCAAGGGTCCCACGCCATGCGGCCGATTTGAATGCCGAACGCGCGACCAGGGCCGTCAGTTCGGAGGGCTTGGCCACCGGACCTTCGTGCAGGACCGGAACTGAGGAAATCGGCAGGCTGGCGAGCAACTCACGACGCCGCGGAGTCGAGAGGAAGGCGTCGGCCTCGCGGTCGAGCACATCGAACTCCAGGAAGAAGTGCGGCAGTGAGTCGTAGAAGATCGTGTGCTTGGCATAGACCCACTCGCCGTAGACGATCAAGCGCCTGCCCAGAACCGGCCACAAGCGGTCCTTGATTTCGTGGGCCCATTTTTTGAAGAGGTCGAAATGACGTTCGCGCGGCCCGCCGGTCAGGTAGTGCCCGCGGCTCTGCAGCAAGAGTTGTCCTGCACCATCAAAGCTGATGGCCGCGTTCGCGCCGTCGATCTTCTCTTCGATCACCAAGTGCCGGCCCGCCACCGCTTCGAAGCCGGCGGCACCAAGGTCGTCGTCGTCCGGCTTACGGCCCGAATCGAGGATGTGTCTTGTGCGCGGGTATTTTCGGATCGGGGTCATCGCTGATAGGTCCGGGCGACCGCGACGATATGGTTTGGCACATAGTCGATCGCGACCTTCGCCGCGCCGACGCCCCTGAGCAGCGCGCTGAGGCTCTCGCCGCTGAAAAGCTGGACATGCTCCGGATTCTCGTCGGGCTTCGACGGCACCGAAGCGATCAGGAAACGCCCGGCGAGCCGTACCGCCTCTTGCGCCAAAGGCGCCGGATCCCGCTGGTGTTCCAGGACCTCGAGCAAGGTGACGATATCGAAGGCCCGATCGGGAAACGGCAAGGCGCTGGCTTCGCCGCCCACCACGCTGAGACGCTCGATACCGCCTCGACGGACGGCATCGAGATGGGTGCGTCGCCGATCGTCCCGCTCCACCGCCGTAACGGCAAGCTCCGGAAAGGCGTCCAGCAGGGGCCAGAGGAAGGTGCCGCGGCCGCTTCCGATGTCCAGGAGACTCGCCGGGCCGATGCCCCGCAGGATGCCGAGCACGGCCCTTACGCGGGGCAGGTCCATGGTGCGCTTGAAGCGGTGCAGCTTGAGCCCGGCGGCACGCCCGAGCGAGAGCAGTTCGGCTTCTTCGGCGCTATGTCCGGTCTTCGAAAGACTCCCGCGCACGTAGGCCGCAGCAAGCTTCGTGTAGAGGCCGGTCATCGTATCGGGTCCCGTCGGCTTCCGTCGTTGCTTGACAGGCAGAGCGCCCGAGATCCTCGCATTTCGAGAACTACCGGAACCTTCGACTCCAAGGAGTCCGGCAAGAGCTCGACCTGTGGCGGGGTCCGCGCCACGACCTGCGCCGCCTCTCAGGCCGGGCTGAGGTCCTCGCCGGCCAGGGCGCGGCGCAGCAGGTCGAGGAAGTTGTCGCGGCCGTAGAGGGCGACGAAGGAGCCCATGCGCGGGCCCTGCTCCTGGCCGAAGAGGATCTCGTAGAGCGCCTTGAACCAGGCGCGCAGTTCCGGGAAGGGATGGCGCTTGCCGACCTCGTAGATCTGGTTCTGGAAGTCCTCGCCCGGGGCCTCCGGCGGCAGCGCCTCCAGGGCCGCCAACAGGTCCTCCAGCGCCGCCCGCTCCATGGCGTCGGGCGCACGGTAGCGCTTATTCGGCCGGACGAAGTCCCGGTAGTAGTTCAGCGCGGTGCGCACCAGCCCGGCGAGGATCGGTGCGGTCGCCTTGGTCGCCGCCGGCGCGTACTGGCTGATGAAGCCCCAGAGCACGTCCTCGTCCTCGGTGTTGCAGGCCGAGGCCAGGTTGAGGAGGATCGAATAGCTGATGTGCGCCTCCTCGCGCGGCGGCTCGCCGTCGTGGATGTGCCAGACCGGGTTCTCGATCTGCTGCGCCGGCTCCTGGCCCGGAAAGCGGTCGAGGAAGGTCAGGTAGTCGTCGACGGTGCGCGGGATGACGTCGAAGTAGAGCCGCTTGGCGACCTTCGGCTTCTGGTACATGAAGAGCGCCAGGCTCTCCGGCGGCGCGTAGGTCAGCCATTCCTCGACCGAGAGACCGTTGCCCTTGGACTTGGAGATCTTCTGGCCCTCCTCGTCCAGGAAGAGCTCGTAGTTGAAGCCCTCCGGCGGCCGGCCGCCCAAGGCCCTGATGATCCGGCCGCCCAGGTTGACCGAGTCGATCAGGTCCTTGCCGGACATCTCGTAGTCGACGTCCAGGGCGTACCAGCGCATGGCCCAGTCGGCCTTCCACTGCAGCTTGCAGTGCCCGCCGGTCACCGGCAGCTCGGTCCGGGTGCCGTCCTCGTCCTCGAAAACCACCGTGCCCGCGTCTTCGTTGCGCTCCAGCATCGGCACCTGCAGGACCCGGCCGGTCTTGGGGCTGATCGGCAGGAAGGGGCTGTAGGTCGCCTGCCGCTCGGCGCCCAGGGTCGGCAGGATGATCGCCATGATCTGGTCGTAGCAGCGCAGGGCCTGCAGCAGGGCCTGGTCGAAGCGCCCGGAGCGGTAGCAGTCGGTCGCCGACTGGAACTCGTAGTCGAAGCCGAAGTCGTCCAGGAAGGCCTGCAGCCGCGCGTTGTTGTGGGCGCCGAAGGAGGGGTAGTCGTCGCCGAAGGGATCCGGGATCTCGGTCAGCGGCTTGCCCAGGTGCCGGGCGACCATCTCCTGGTTCGGGATGTTGTCCGGGACCTTGCGCAGGCCGTCCATGTCGTCGGAGAAGCAGAACAGCTTGGTCGGCACCTCGGAGAGCTCCCGGAAGGCGTGGCGCACGGCCGTGGTCCGCGCGACCTCGCCGAAGGTGCCGATATGCGGCAGGCCCGAGGGTCCGTAGCCGGTCTCAAGCAGAACATAGCCCTTCTCCGGCACCTTGCCGCCGATGCGCTTCAGCAGCTTGCGGGCCTCCTGGAAGGGCCAGGCCTTGGCCGCCTGCGCCAGCTCTCTTTCGCTCGTCATGACCTCACGGTCCCGCACCGGGAAACAGCGCCGGGACCCTAGGCCCGCCGCCTGCGGGCGTCAACGCCGGCCGGCGCGTCCGACCAAGGGGCTTGATGCCGGGCAATACGGGGAACATCTTCCTCTTGAGAGCACGTCACCAAGGAAAGCCCCCGGATGCCCGACAGCAAGCCCTCGAGCCCCGCCCCCACGCCGCCGCAGGCCGCCCGCAAGCCGCACCGCTTCACCGCCCAGGGGATCGAGATCGAGGATCCCTACGCCTGGCTGCGCGACCCGGGCTATCCGGAGGTGAAGGACCCCGAGATCCTGGCCCACCTCGAGGCCGAGAACGCCTACTTCGAGGCGGTGATGGCGCCCCAGGCGGCCCTGACCGAGACGATCTTCGAAGAGCTCAAAGGCCGCATCAAGGAGGACGACGCCTCGGTTCCGGCCAAGGACGGCGCTTATCTCTACCACTGGCGCTTCGCTCCCGGCGCCCAGTACCGGACCTGGCTGCGCCGGCCGGTCGCCGGCGGCGACGAAGCGGTGATCCTGGACGAGCCGGCCCTGGCCGAGGGCCAGGACTTCTTCCGCCTGCGCGCCCTGGAGGTCAGCCCCGACGACCGCCTGCTGGCCTGGTCGGCCGACGGTGACGGCTCCGAGCGCTACGTCATTCGGATCAAGGCGCTGGCCTCGGAGGCGCCCTTGGACGAGGCGATCCCCAACACCTCCGGCTCGCTGGTCTGGGCGGCCGACAGCAAGACCCTGCTCTACGTCGAGCTGAACGAGAACCTGCGCCCCTTCCGGGTCCGCGCCCACGTCCTGGGCAGCCCGGTCGCCGAAGACCGGACCCTCTACGAGGAGGCCGACGACGGCTTCTTCGTCCACATCGGCCAGACCCAGTCCCGGGCCTTCCTGGTGATCGGCGCCGGCGACCACGTGACCAGCGAGGTCCGCCTCCTGCCGGCCGCCGCGCCCTTCGCCGAGGCCGTGGTGGTGGCACCGCGCGAGGCCGGCCACGAGTACGACCTGGACCACGCCGGCGACCGGCTCTTCATCCGGACCAACGATCGACACAAGAACTTCCGCATCGTGACCGCGCCGGTCGGATCACCGGGCCGCGACAACTGGCGGGAGCTGATCGGCCCCGGCGACCGCCACTACCTGCGCGGCCTGGCCGCCTTCCAGGACGTGCTGGTGGTCCAGGAGCGCATCGACGGCCTGGACCAGATCCGCATCCGCCGCCACGCCGACGGGGACGAGCATCACGTCGCCTTCCCCGAGGCCAGCTATGCGGCGGGCCTGGGCGAGAACCCGGAGTTCGCCATCGACCGCCTGCGCCTGATCTACACCTCGATGGTCACGCCGCCGACGGTCTACGACTACGACCTCGCGACCCGCAAGCTGGAGACCCGCAAGGTCCAGGAGATCCCCAGCGGCTACGATCCCAAGCGCTACGTGACCAAGCGGCTGCTCGCCACCGCGCGGGACGGGGCGACGGTGCCGATCTCCCTGGTCCACGCCGTGGACTTCCCGACGGACGGCACGGGCGCGCTGCACCTCTACGGCTACGGCGCCTATGGCATGGGCATGCCGCCGAGCTTCTCGACCGCGCGCCTCAGCCTGCTGGACCGGGGCGTCGCCTACGCCATCGCCCACATCCGCGGCGGCGACGAGCTCGGCTACCACTGGTACGAGGACGGCAAGCTCGACAAGCGCGAGAACACCTTCAAGGACTTCGTCGACTGCGCCCGACACCTGGTCAGCGAGGGCTACGCCGCCGAGGGCGGGATCTCGATCTCCGGCGGCAGCGCCGGCGGCACCCTGATCGGCGTCGCGATCAACCACGAGCCCGCGCTCTGGCGGGCGGCGGTGGCCCACGTGCCCTTCGTCGACGTGCTCAACACCATGCTCGACGACAGCCTGCCCCTGACCCCGATGGAATGGCCGGAGTGGGGCGATCCGATCACCGACACGGCGGCCTTCGAGCTGATCCGCGGCTATTCGCCCTACGACCAGGTCGGCGCCCGGGCCTACCCGCCGCTGCTGATCACCGCGGGCCTCAACGACCCGCGGGTCACCTACTGGGAGCCGGCCAAGTGGGCGGCCAAGCTGCGGGCGACCAAGACCGACGACAACCTGCTGCTGCTCAAGACCAACATGGGCGCCGGCCACGGCGGCAAGTCCGGCCGCTACGAGAGCCTGCGCGAGGTCGCCGAGGAATACACCTTCCTCCTCATGGCCTTCGGCAAGGCTTAAGACCGGCTGCACGAACCGCAGAGTCACCCCCACCCCGACCCTCCCCCATCGAGGGGGAGGGAGAAAGTCACGGCTGTCGACCAATTGCGCCCTCCCCCTTGATGGGGGAGGGTGGGGTGGGGGTGGCACACCTGATTAGCCGACGTTGCGCTCGGCCGCGTTAGGCAACAGGCCCGAGAGCCAGTCCGAAACCGCTTCGATCCGGGCCAGGCGGCGCAACTCGCTGTGCACCAGCAGCCAGAGCTCGCGCTCCAGGACCGGGCCGCCGGGGGTCGGGAGGCGGGCCAGCCGCGAATCGCGCGCGGCGATCACGCCGGGTAGGAGCGACTTGCCGAGGCCGGCGGCAACCGCCTCTACCAGGGCCTCGCCGTCGTTGACCACGAAGCGGGCCGCCGCGCCGCCGCGCGCCAGGGCGGCGGCGATCCAGCGGGCCTGGGGCAGGTGGGCGAAGGCCTCGTCGTAGGTCACCCAGGGCAGGGCCGCGGCGGCATCGGCCGAAAGTGACGCAGCGGCGTAGGTCCCGTAGCGCAAAGTTCCGATCCGCCGGGCGAGGACGCTGCGCCCGCCGCTGCGCGGCCGGGCCAGGCGCAGCGCCATGTCGGCCTCGCGGCGCCGCAGGCTCAGGTCCGAGGGATCGGCTACCAGCTCAAGGTGCAGGGCCGGATGCCGCTCCAGCAAGCCCGGCAGGGCCGGCACCAGCAGGCGGTTGACCAGCAGGGGCACGGAGGTCAGGCGGACCCTGCCGGCGCAGATCGCATCGGCGCCGGCAACGCCGTCGCGCAGCGCCTCGGCCTCCAGCTCCATCCGCTCCGCCCGCGCGACCGCCGCCGCGCCGGCCGAGGTCGGGCGCAGCCGGCCGTCGCCGGCGCGCTCGAAGAGGCGGGCCTCCAGCAGCGCCTCCAGCCGCGCGACCCGTCGCGAGACGGTGGAGTCGTCGACCCCCAGCGCCTTGGCGGCATCGGCGAGGGTGCCGCCGCGGGCGACCGCGAGCAGGTGGCGCAGGTCGTTCCAATCGAGAGAGCGCAAAATCTCGCTTCAAAATCTCATTTCTTCGCCTTGATACCGGATTTTCGCAAGCCTGAGAATGGCCGGACGACGGCAATCCGAAACGAGGTCGAAATGCTCTTCGCCGTGTTTTTCGAGGACAACCCGGACCTGGAGGTCGATCCGCGCGCCCGGCTCATGCCGGCGCATCTCGACTTCCTCGAGCAGAACGCGCGGCAGATAGAAGCCGCCGGCCCGCTCAAGGACGACGGCGGAGCGCCGGCGGGCGGCCTTTGGCTGGTCGAGGCCGGAAGCGCCGCCGAAGTGCAGGCCCTGGTCGAGGACGACCCCTTCTGGCCCAGCGGCCTGCGCAAGAGCGTCTGCATCCTGGCCTGGACCCGGGTCTTCGCAGAGGGCAGGCGCCTGACCTGACGAGGGCGGGGTGTCGCCTATCCGCCCGCGCGTCCGTCCTGCAGAAGGCTACGCTCGACGATCCGCGCCTGCCAGCCCTCGGGCAGATCGAGCGCGAGGCCGGCATCGCCGAGCAGGGCGAACTCGGGCGCCGGGCCGAGCACCATCTGCTTGCGCCAGACGCTGACCGGGCCCTTGACCTGCGCGGCGATCTCTCGAAGCGGCGCCTCGTAGCGGATGCCGCGCGGGCGGGTCAGCCAGGCGGTCCGGGTCAGGGCCCGCGGGTCGGCCTCGCCCAGGACGTGGTAGTAGATCCCGCCGTGGCCGACCTCGGTCTTGCCGGAGATCCCGGCGTGGACTTCCCACATTTCGGGCGCGACCGCCATCCGGTTCAGCGGATCTAGGCCGGCCGAGGACTCGACGAAGTTCCAGTCCTCGTAGCCCGGCTCACCGTCCAGCCAGGGCGTCGGGGAGATCCGGTAGGTCGCGGAGCCCTCGAAACCCGGGCAATCGCGCGCGACCAGCGCGCGATGGAAGTCGACGAGTGCGGCCTCGTAGGCCTCCCGGTCGACCTCGGCAAAGGGGCGATGCCAGAACAGGTAGGCGGTCATGGTCGCGAACCCTCCCGTAGCGCCGGACCGGCGAAGGAGCGCCCGGCCCGGTCACGGCTCGCGTCTCCGACGCGACAAGCGCTTGCGCGTCCAATCAAGCCGGGGATCTGCTTGCGGCGGGCAGACGGTGATGCCACCGCGGCTCGAAGGTATGGACTATTGCGCGGCCGCCGCGCTGCGGAGCCTCGAGCGGCCGCCCATGAAGCGCCAAAGGAAGCCGCGCTCCTTGGCGAGGTCCCTGAAGACGGCGCGTTGCTCGGGGCTGAGGGTCTGGAGGAAGGCGTTCATCTCCTCGCCGACCTGGAGGAAGTACTCTTCGCGCACCTCGCGCCGCTTGGAGATGACCGTTCGGTAGGCCTCGCGCTCGAAGGCATCGGCGACCAGTGCTTCGGTCATGGAGCGGCGCACCGGCGCCATGTACTCCCGGAACATCTGCCGACGCTCCTGCAGGCTGGTCTGAAGATCCTTGAAGCTCTCGAATTGCGCCGGGGTCAGGGACAGCGCCTCGCCGACCTCGGCCAGCCGCACCTCCGGATCCTCGAGGCGGCGTGCCTCGTAGTCCGTGTAGAGGACGGCCGCGATCACCGAGATGTTGAGGGCAATCGAAACCGCCAGAAGCAGCCAGGGCAGCTTGCGCATGATCTCGTTTCCTAAAGCAGCGGCCCGTTCAGCGGGTCAAGGCCGTGCCTGACCTCCTCGCCGAGGGCGGAGGTCACGATCGCGGCGTTGTCCAGGCCGATCTGCCCGAGTTCGAAGCCGGCCAGCGAGGCCAGCATGACCGCCGCGGCGAAGCCCGCCCAGGCGGCCTGGCCGGGCATCAAGAAGGCGGCCGCCAGGCCCGCGAGCCGGCCTTTGCGCGGCGCCGCCGGCGCCGGCCGCACCAAACCTTCCGCCCGCCGCAAAAGGGACTCGGGCACCGCCTCCGCCGGACCGGCCGCCAGGGCCCCCCGGGACGCTGCCATCAGGTCCAGGGCCACGGGATCGGCGGCAAGCCGGGCCTCCAAGGCCGCGGCCTCCTCGGCATCCAGCCGGCCATCCAGATAGGCGGCCAGAAGCAGCGGATCCACGTCGTCCGCCGCCTCGGACCCTCCGGCCCAGCCGTTGCGCGCCTTCTGCCAAAGCGCCCTGTCTTCGGCCGTCATGGCTGTCTCGCCTTCCTCGCTGTCAAATCGATCGTTCGTCATCTCCCCCTCTTGTCTCCCATTATACGTCGGAAACCTGACGTTTATCCCTCTGTTTCCTCGGAAAAATGCGCCCGGAGCTTGGTCAGCGCCTTGTGGTGCATGGAGCGCACGGTCTGGGGGTCGACGCCCAGCACCTCGCTCGCCTCGGCCGGGGTCAGGTCCTTCTGGTAGAGCAGCTCCAGGACAAGGGTCTGGCGCGGCGACAGCAGGCCCGGCGGGATCTTCAGCCAGGCCGGCTCCTTGGCCTCGACCGAAAGCTCCGCCTCGGGCACGACATCGAGGGAATCCGCCGGTTTCTTGAGGCGCCGCAGGTGGTCGATCGCGGTGCTGGAGGCGATCACCGTGAGCCAGGTCGAGAAGCGCGCGCGGCTGGCATCGTAGGTCTTGAGGACCCGGTAGTCGGACTTGCAGAGCTTGATGAAGACGTCCTGGGCCACGTCCTCGGCATCGGCCAGGCGGCCGGCCGGCTCCAGCCGGCGGCGCACGGCGCCGAAGATGACCGGGGCGGCCCGGGCGACGAAACGGTCCCAGGCGGCCTTCTCGCCGGCGAGCAGCCGCTCGAGCTCATGATCTTCGAGAATCAACCGACTCAGGGCTCCTGATACTCCCTGTGGCCAAGTCCTTACACAAGCCGGGCCCCGGGCGCCAGTGTCAGAACGGGGGCCCCGCCCGGCGTGACGCCCCTCGGCGGCGGCCGCTATACTGCGAGTCGTCATGACCGCAGACCCGGCACCGGCCGATTCCGGCGGAAGATCCGACCCCCGCACGCGGCCGGCCCTGATCGCCGGGCTGCGCGGCGCCTATTGGCTGGAGGCCGGCGGCCTGGCCGCGGGCGGCGGCGGCGAGCTGAGCCACGCCGAGGCCGCCGAACGGGCCCGGGAGGCGCGGCCCCTGGTCTGCCACCTGCCGGCGACGCTCCGGCGCCTGGGCTGCAACCCCTTCGCCGCCTTCGACCTGCTGGAGCTCTTCGCCTTCGTCCGCCCGGCCGCCTTCTGCACGCCGACGCCCGGCGGCCTAGCCGGCGCGCTCGGCCTGGAGCCGCCCGAGGGCCCGGCCCAGGCCGCCGCGTTCCTCCCGCGCGCGGCCGAGCGGCTGCTGGCCGAGCTGCGCGCCCGCGGCGAGGGCCGCGACGCCCTGGCGATCGCCTGGACCATGGCCAGCGGCGGCTGGACCTGGGGCCCGGCGGTGGTCGGCGCCCTGGGCTTCGGCGCCGGCGAGGGCGCCGCGCCGCGGACCGGTGCCGGCCTCAGGGTCTGGGAACGCCTGGGCGAATGGTCGGACCACGCGCCCGAGCCGCCGCCCGGCCACACGCCGGTCAGCGCCGCCGAGGCCCGGGCCCGCCTCGCCGAGCTGCTGGGCCGGAAAGCCGAGGCGCGGCCCGAGCAGGCCGACTACGCCTCGGCCGTGTCCCAGGCCTTCCAGCCGCGCCAAAAGGCCGGCGAGCCGATCGCGGTCCTGGCCGAGGCCGGCACCGGGGTCGGCAAGACCCTGGGCTACATCGCCCCCGCCAGCCTCTGGGCCGAGAGCAACGGCGGCACGGTCTGGCTTTCCACCTTTACCCGCAACCTGCAGCACCAGATCGACGGCGAGCTCGACCGGCTCTATCCCGAGCCGGCGACCAAGGCGCGCCGGGTCGTGGTCCGCAAGGGCCGGGAGAACTACCTCTGCCTGCTGAACCTGGAGGAGGCCCTGGGCGGCCTGCCGGCGCGGCCGCGCGACGCGGTCGCCCTCGGCCTGATGGCGCGCTGGGCCCTCAGGAGCCGCGACGGCGACATGGTCGGCGGCGACTTCCCGGGCTGGCTGCCCGAGCTGCTGGGCCGCGGCCGGACCCTCGGGCTGACCGACCGCCGGGGCGAATGCGTCTACTCCGCCTGCGCCCACTACGGCAAGTGCTACATCGAGAAGAGCGTGCGCCGAGCCCGCCGCGCCCGCCTGGTGATCGCCAACCACGCCCTGGTCATGATCCAGGCGGTGCTCGGCAGCGAGGAGGGCAGCCTGCCGGCGCGCTACGTCTTCGACGAGGGGCATCACCTCTTCGGCGCCGCCGACGCCGCCTTCGCCGCCCACCTCTCCGGCCAGGACGGCCACGAGCTGCGCCGCTGGCTGCGCGGGGTCGAGACCAGCCGCCAGCCGAGCCGCCTGCGCGGCCTGCGGCGGCGCATCGAGGACCTCGCCGCCGGCGACGCGACGACCACGGAGCTGCTGGAGCAGGTGCTGCGCGCCGCCCGCTGCCTGCCGGCCGAGGGCTGGGGCCAGCGGGTTGCCGGCGCGGCGCCCCAGGGCCCGGCCGAGGCCTTTCTTGCAAGGGTCCGCCAGCAGGTCTACGCCCGGGTCCAGCGGCCGCAGGATCCCTACAGCCTGGAGGCCGAGGTCCGGCCCCTGGGCGAGGGAGTCCTGGACGCCGGCCACCGCCTGGACGCCGCCCTGGCCGAGCTGGAGCGGCCCCTGACCCAGCTCGAGGCGGAGCTGGCCGCGCGGCTGGACGACGACTCGGCCGAGCTGGACAGCGAGACCCGGCGGCGCATCGACGGCGTCTGCCGCGGCCTGGCCCGGCGCCGAGGCACGCTCGCGGCCTGGCGCGGCATGCTGCACAGCCTGGGCGCCGAGACGCCCGAGGACTTCGTCGACTGGTTCGGGGTCGAGCGGCGCGAGGGCCGCGACCTCGACGTCGGCATGCACCGCCACTGGATCGACCCGACCCGGCCCCTGGCCGAGATCCTGATGCGCCACGCCCAGGGCCTGGTCGTGACCTCGGCGACCCTGACCGACGGCAGCGGCGACGGCGAGGCCGACTGGGCCGCCGCCGAGGCGCGCAGCGGGGCGGCGCACCTGCCGACGCCGGCGATTCGGGCCCAGGTCGCCTCGCCTTTCGACTACGGCGCGACGACCCGGGTCCTGGTGGTCGGCGACGTCCGCAAGGACGACCGGGCCCAGGTCGCCGCCGCCTACCGGGAGCTTTTTCTTGCCGCCCGCGGCGGCGCGCTCGGCCTCTTCACCGCCATCGCCCGCCTGCGCGCAGTCCACCAGCTCGTCGGGCCGGCCATCGACGCCGCCGGCCTGCCGCTCTACGCCCAGCACATCGAGGGCATGGACACCGCCACCCTGATCGACATCTTCCGCAGCGAGGAGGACGCCTGCCTGCTGGGCACCGACGCCGTGCGCGACGGCATCGACGTGCCCGGGCGCTCGCTGCGCCTGATCGTCTTCGACCGGGTGCCCTGGCCGCGCCCGGACATCCGCCACAAGGCCCGGCGCCGGGTCTTCGGCGGTCGCGCCTACGACGACAGCTTGGCCCGGCTGCGCCTCAAGCAGGCCTTCGGCCGCCTGATCCGGCGCGCCGACGACCGGGGCGTCTTCGTCCTGCTCGACCCGGCCCTGCCTTCGCGCCTGCTGGGCGCCTTCCCCGAGGCGGTCGAGGTCCAGCGCCTGGGCCTGGCCGAGGCGGTGGCCACGACCCGGGACTTTCTTGAGGGCTATTGAGGCGCCGCACCAGACGGTTGACGCGGCCGGTCAGCGGCGCTTAGGTTCCGCCGCCAGCCGCGACCGCGGCACTGTTCCAGGGAACGAGTGAGCACCCATGGCCGACACCCATTCCGCCCTGATCTACACCATGGTCCTGGTCTCCGCCGCGGACCGCAACATGACCGACTCCGAGCTCAAGTCGATGGGCGAGATCGTCAGCTACCTGCCGGTGTTCCGCGGCTACGATCCGGACAGCCTGCCCAAGACCGCAAAGGCCTGCGCCGAGCTCCTGGGCGACGACAAGGGCCTGGACAAGGCCCTCGATATCATCGTCGACAGCGTGCCGGAGCGGCTGCGCGAGACCGCCTATGCGATCGCCTGCGACGTCGCCGCCGCCGACGGCAAGGCGACCCAGGAGGAGCTGCGCCTGCTCGAGATGCTGCGCCACCGCCTGCAGGTCGGCCGCCTGGCCGCCGCCGCCATTGAGCGCGGTTCGCGGGCCCGGCACCAGACCCTCTGATCTTCGCCTAGCCGCAAAAGGTCGCCGCGCGTTCAAAGCGTTTGTCCGGCGGACGTTTTCAGCGGGACGCTGTATCGTCCCTCCTGGGCTGCCGGTTACGGCAGCACGCCTGAGGAGGGGAGCGAGGCCATGGGCAAACCCGCAGACGTCGAAGCGGCTCGAGCCGTCATCCGGCGAGACTGGCGCTACTACACCGGCCTGACTTTCCTCGGCCTTGCGATGGTCATGCCGCTCTTCGGGATCCTGGTCCTTCCGCTCGACCTGTCGATCGAGCTCAAGGCCTTCATCCTGGGCGCCCTGTCCATTGGCGGCCCGGAGGTGGCCCTGGTGATCGCCGCCGCCTTTCTCGGCAAGGACACGCTCGCGGTCTTCACGAGCAGGTTTTTTGCCTTCCTTCGGAAGCTCTTGCCGACCAAGCCGACCTCACAGCTCCGCTACTACACCTGCATCACGGTGATGATGGCGGTCTACCTGGGCTGGTACGTCTACGGCTACTTCGGGGACTTCCTTCCCCAAGAGCTCACCGGCCAGTCCGCCCTGGTCGTCGGCGACCTGGCCTTCGTCACCGCCTTCCTGGCCGCCGGCCCCGAGTTCTGGGAGAAGATCGGCCGGATCTTCCGCTGGGAAGGGCGCCTTCAACAGGAGGGCTGAGCGCAGGCCTGGCGGACTAGGCCCGTCCGGCCAGCCCCCGCGTCACCGCGCCGCCGCCGCGAGACCCCGGACGGCCTCCAGGAAGGGCGCCAGGGCGGGTGCTTCGTTGTCGTTGCGCCAGACGCAGTCCAGCACCAGCTTCAGCTCCAGGTCTTCGATCTCCAGCAGGTCGATGTTGTGCGGCCGCCGCCAGCGCACTGCCGAGTTGACGAAGGCGATGCCCAGGCCGCTGGCGACGATGGCGAGGATCCCGGCCCCCGTCGCCGCCTCCTGGACCACCCTCGGCTGGAAGCCGCGCCGGGCGCAGGCCCGGGCCAGCCGGTCGTGATAGACCGGGCTGGCCGCGCGCGGGAAGGACACGAAGGCCTCGCCCGCCAGGTCCCGCAAGGCCACCTTGCCGGCCCCCGCGAGGCCGTGGTCGGCCGGCACGGCCAGGACGACCTCATCCTCGGCCACGGCGAGGGCCCGGGTCGCCGGGTCGTCCTGCGGCCGGTTATAGAGGAAGCCGACGTCCAGCCGGCCGCCTTGGATCGCCGCCAGCTGGTCCAGCGAGCTCAAGGGAAAGAGCCGCAGCAGGACACCCGGCCGGGTGCCGCGCAGCGCCCGCAGCGCCTCCGGCACCACACCGGCCCAGGAGACCGTGTCCACCGCGCCGATGTCCAGCTGGCCGACCTCGCCGGCACCGACCCGCCGCGCCGAGGTACTGGCGCGCTCGACCTCGGCGAGCACCTGCCGCGTGCCCTCCAGGAACCGCCGGCCGGCCGGGTTCAGGCGGATGCCGCGGCCGGCGCGCTCGAAAAGCCGGACCCCGAGCTCACGCTCCAGGTCGGCGACCGCCCGGGACAGCGAGGGCTGCGAGACGTTGAGCCGCCGCGCGGCGAGGCCGACGTGCTCCTCCTCGGCCGCGGCGAGGAAGTAGCGAAAATGCCTGAGCTCCATGATCCATACATTCTATCTATTGATTTATTCGAAAGATATACTGGATGTATTGATTGGCCGCGCCAAGATGATGGTCGGGAGACGATCCCGCCCTTTCGAGGGGCGCAGCCCGCGACCCCGGCTCGACGGGCACAGCCCGCAGCCCCGGCGTGTGACTCGTCAACGACACGCGACGCTTCGCCTTGTATCCGGTGCGTCCGGGCTTACTTCTTAAGGTCAGGGAGCCTGCGGATCGCCGGGTGCGGTCGAAAGGATCGGGAAACGTACTGAAATTTCAACGCGACTGCTAGCCAGCAGGACATGCTGAGGAGAGGTCTATGGTTCGATTCGTCCTCAACGGGGAAACCCGGGAGGTCCAGGCCGAGCCGGATACGCCCTTGCTGTGGGTGATCCGCGAGGAGCTGGGGCTGACCGGCACGAAGTTCGGTTGCGGCATGGCGCTCTGCGGCGCCTGCACGGTGCATCTCGACGGCAGTCCGATCCGGTCCTGCTCGACCGCGGTCGGTGACGTCGAAGGCAGCGAAATCACGACCATCGAAGGCGTCGGGAGCAAGGCGGCGCAAGCGGTCCAGGCCGCCTGGGAGGCCCTGGACGTGGTCCAGTGCGGCTACTGCCAGTCCGGCCAGATCATGTCGGCCGTCGCCCTGCTCGAGGAGAACCCCAAGCCCAGCGACGAGGACATCGACGCGGCGATGAGCGGCAATGTCTGCCGCTGCGCCACCTATGTCCGGATCCGCGCCGCCATCCACCGGGCGGCCGAGACGATGGAGGGCTGAGACCATGCTGCACAAGATCACCCAGGCGGCCCGGCCCTCGCGCCGCCGGTTCCTCCAGACCGGCGCCCTGGCCGGCGCCGGCCTGGTCATCGGGCTGCACCTGCCGCTGCGCGCCGCCAAGTCGGCGGCGGCCGGCGGCGACTTCGCCCCCAACGCCTTCGTCCGCATCGCAAAGGACGACAGCGTCACGATCCTGGCCAAGCACATCGAGTTCGGCCAGGGCAGCCACACCGGGCTCGCGACCATCCTGGCCGAGGAGCTCGACGCCGCCTGGGAGCAGGTCCGCGTCGAGGCGGCCCCGGCCAACGCCGAGGTCTACAACAACCTGCACTGGGGCCCCTTCCAGGGCACCGGCGGCAGCTCTAGTATCGCCAACTCCTACGAGCAGCTGCGCCGGGCCGGCGCCATGGCCCGCGCCCTGCTGGTCGAGGCGGCGGCGCAGACCTGGGGCGTGCCGGACACCGAGATCACGGTCGAGAAGGGCCGGGTCCACCACGCCGGCAGCGGCAAGAGCAGCAGCTTCGGCGCCTTGGCCGAAAAGGCGGCGAGTCTGCCGACCCCGGCCGAGGTCGTGCTGAAGGACCCCAAAGACTTCAGCCTGATCGGCACCCGGGTGCCGCGGCTCGACTCCCGCGCCAAGACCCGCGGCGAGGCCGTCTTCACGATGGACCTGAAGCTGCCCGGCATGCTCACCGCGCTGATCGCCCGGCCGCCGCGCTTCGGCGGCAAGGCCAAGACCGTGAAGTCGGAGGCGGCCAAGGCGGTCAAGGGCGTGACCGACGTGGTCGAGACGCCGCGCGGCGTGGCCGTGGTGGCCGAGGGCTTCTGGGCCGCCAAGAAGGGCCGCGACGCCCTGGAGATCGACTGGGACGACAGCCAGGCCGAGACCCGCGGCAGCGCCGAGATCATGGCCCAGTACAAGGAGCTGGCCAAGCAGCCGGGCAACCCGGCCCTGACCGCCGGCGACAGCGAGGCCGCCCTGGCCGCCGCGGACAAGGTACTGGAGGCGGCCTTCGAGTACCCCTTCCTCGCCCATGCGCCGATGGAACCGCTCGATTGCGTGGTCGACCTCAAGTCCGACTCCTGCGAGATCTGGACCGGCTCCCAGCTGCAGACCGGCGACCACATGGCGGCCGCGGCCATCACCGGCCTGCCGCCCGAGAAGGTCCAGGTCCACACCCTGCTGGCCGGCGGCAGCTTCGGCCGCCGGGCGACGCCGGACTCCGACATGGTCAGCGAGGCGGTCATGGTCGCCAAGGCGATCGGCGGCCGGGCGCCGGTCAAGGTGATCTGGACCCGCGAGGACGACATCCAGGGCGGCCGCTACCGGCCGATGTACTACCACACCATCCGCGCCGGCCTGAACGCCGAGGGCAGGCTGGTCGGCTGGCAGCACCGCATCGTCGGGCAGTCGATCGTCCAGGGCACGCCCTTCGAAGGTGCCTTGGTCAAGAACGGCATCGACCAGACCTCGGTCGAGGGCGCCAGCAACCTGCCCTATGCCATCCCCAACGTCCTGGTCGACCTGCACACCACCGACGTCAAGGTGCCGGTCTTGTGGTGGCGCGCGGTCGGCTCGACCCACACCGCCTACACGGTCGAGACCTTCCTCGACGAGCTGGCCGAGGCCGCCGGCAAGGACCCGGTCGAATTCCGGCTGGAGATGCTGAAGGACCATCCGCGCCACGCCGCGGTGCTCAAGCTCGCCGCAGAGAAGGCCGGCTGGGGCAAGTCCATGCCCAAGGGCAAGGGCATCGGCATCTCGGTGCACGAGTCCTTCCACTCCTTCGTCGCCCAGGCCGCGGAGGTCTCGGTCGACGGCGACGGTGCGATCACAGTCGACAAGGTGGTCTGCGCGGTCGACTGCGGCCGGCCGGTCAATCCGGACGTGATCGTGGCGCAGATGGAGGGCGGCATCGGCTACGGCCTGGGGGCGATCCTGCACGACGCCATCACCCTGGACGGCGGCCGGGTCGAGCAGTCGAACTTCCACGACTACCTGCCGCTCCGGATCGAGGAGATGCCCGAGGTCGAGGTCCACATCGTCGACTCGGCGGAAGCCCCGACCGGGGTCGGCGAGCCGGGCACGCCGCCGATCGGGCCGGCGGTGGCCAACGCGGTTTACAACGCCACGGGCCGGCGCCTGCGCAGCCTGCCCTTCGCCCGCCACGACCTGACCAGCACCTGAGGCCGGTCGGGGGCTCAAAATCCAGGGGGCGCGGCCCGCGGCGGCCGCGCCCCCTTTTCCTTTTCCACACGGCAGATCGCGCTGCCTCAGTCGGTCAGCCGGTCGACGCGCCGTCCCGCGCGCGCTTTGTGAATCGGCAGGACCCGTCCGTAGAGCTGGCGGGTCCGCTCCGGGCTGCCGACCATCCCCGGCTCCTCCACGAAGGAGAAGATCGCGACGAAGCGCTTGCGCGGTCCCACGACCGCCTTGACCCGGTGCAGGGAATAGCGGCCCTTGAAAATCTGCAGGTCGCCCGCGCCGAGGCGCAGGGTCTTCGGGCGCCGGCTCACGCCGTCCAGGACTTCCCGGACGCCGGGGTAGTTCTCGTCGCTCGGCGTGCGCAGGTTCGCGCAGTACTCGAACTCGCCGCCCTCGACGCCGTTCTGGATCGCCAGGGTCACGGTGTAGTTGTTGGTGTCGAAGTGCCAGGGGAAACCCTCGCCCGCCTCGACCACGTTGATGATCACGTCCGCCAGCGGGTCGGCATAGCGGTGGAACCGGGTCTCGCCGAGCGCTGCCTGAACAAAGGCCGGAAAGGGCGGCCACTCGTAGATGGCGCGCAGGATGCTGTCGGCGCCGAAGTTGTCGGCCGGGACGAAGGCGTTGGAGCGGTCGTAGAAGCGGCGCAGGGGATGGCTCTCGGGAAGGTCGGGCCGGTCTTTCGTGAAATAGGCATTGGTGCGGCAGAAGGACCGGTGGCCCTTGCAGGCGACGGCTTCGGCCTCACGCGCGAGATCCCCGACCCGATCCCCGGGTATGAAGCCGCGCAGGACCGCGCAGCCGTCCTCCGCCAGCTCCGCACGAACCCCGGAGACCAGGCGGCGATATCCGCCCGTGTCAGGGTCGCCGATCGGATAGCGGTCGAGATCGATGTAGCTCGCAGCGTCCACGGGAGCCATGCGCCCCCTCCCGCCGTGGTTTCGAACCTGCACCCTGGCCCCGCAGCCCGACCGCGTCTATCCAATCACCGACGCCGCCGACGCCCCAAGGCTCGGCAGCCGGCGAGAAGCAAGGCTGCCCGTCCGGCGGGTTTCGGGCCTCTACCCGCTTTCCTCCGTCGCCGCCTTTTGCCATGGAAGGCGCCCCTCGATCTCCACGACGAGGGTGAAGCTCAGGAAGGCGCGGATCACGACGATGAGGGCGAGGACGGCGACACTCGAGAGCGTGTGCGACACGACCACCGTGCGAATGACATCGCCGGCGATCAGGAATTCCAGGCCCAGGATGATCGAACGGCCCACGACATGGCGGTAATCCTGATAGTTGGCCTCGGTCGACTCGCTCCGCCACCGCCGCAGGAAGTTGAAGGTGGCGATCAGAGACCCGACGACGATGATGACCACGCCGAAGCCCTCGACCCCATAGGTCACGATCGTGATCAGGTTCTTGAAGTCTTCCATGGCCGGTCGCTCCCCCGTTGGGCTAGTCCGCCGTCGCGGCAGGAGCCGTCGCCTTGGCCCGGCCCGGTGCGGCGGCCCGGTCGCGGACCCTTTTCCAGGCTGCGATGGTCCAGCGCGTCATAGCGGCGATGGAGGCCCGGATGTCGGCCTCGAGATTCGAAACCTCCTCGAGCAGCGCGCGCCGCAACGCCGCCTCGTAGGGATCGGCGATGCTCTTGGGATGGCCACGGCCCAATTGGATCCCGACGTCGCGGGCGACGTCGAAGAGATCCTGCAGGGTCTCGAAGGACCCGGGGACCGAAAGCTCGGTATAGTTGTCGTCCCAGGCGAAGACCAAGAACTTCTGCCGTCGCTTAAAGCCCAGCTTCGGATGCATGGTGACGGAGCCGACGTAGCGGGGTGCTTCGAAGGCCAGGCGCGCCTGGGCGATCGCGATCCTGCCGACCTCCACCCTTGGTCTTTGGACGCAGTCTATGTCCTTGAGGTCGCGGACCGCCTTGGCCTCGATGAGCAGGTCGTCGTCCGGATCCTTCGTCGCGCCCTCGGCCCGCATCAGGTACTTCTCGCTGAGCGCGCTGCCGATGCCAAGCTTGAAGGTGCCGAGGTCCTTGATCTCGAAGAAGCCCGGCGGCAGGTCGGGATGTTCCGCTCTCATCTCCGTGACGTACTGCTGCATTGCCTGTTCGAAATCCCGCCTCGAGGTCTCGATCGGACGCAGCATCGCCTGGGCCTTCGCCAGCATCGCCCGACGCCCGTTCGGGAATTCGGCCCGGATCCGGGCCGCCAGCGCCGGCTCGGGGGGAACAGCATCACCGCTTCGCAGGCCGCTACGGTAGCCTTCCAGAAAGGCGGCGACGAGGCCGTCAGCTCGGTCGCCCGCGCCCATGGCCCGGCTGGCAAGACGGAGCGAGACGCCGAAGCGCACCAGGTCGAGCACGAAGGGCCCCGCCGTCGCGTCGTCGAAGTCCGCCAGTCCGCGCTGCCGGTCGGTGACGCTGTAGTTCTCGAGATGCGCGTCGCCGTGCAGGTTGACTTGGGCCAGGACGTAGAGGTCGGCCGCGAAGCGGCGGCAGACCGCCTGCGCGAAGCGCTGGCCGATGAAGCGGAAGTAGCCGTGGGCGCTGGAGAGAATGCGCTCCAGCAACTCGGGGTTCTGGGAAAAATCATAGTCGCTCAGCGAAATGACCAGCGACTTGGAGAGGGCCTCAGCAGCGGCGGTATCACCGATCTCTTGCGAAGACGCACCCTCTTCGGCCAGGGCCGTGCCGTGCCGCAGGCTCAAGGCACCTGCCAGGACCAGCAGGAAAAGGAGGACAAACGAGCGCCAAGCCGACGGACGTAAGGCCAACGGCCCAGGAAAAAGGGGTGAATGGCGCTGGTTCGCCAGTTCGAGTCTCCCTCGCGTGCCTCCGGTCCGCCGCAGGTCCTTCACTCCGATCAGTCGGAGCACAATCGCCGGATGCAGAAATAGTTAACGCGATCAAGCTCGCCGAAGTCCAGAGCAAAGCAGACGAGGCATCCCTGCGCAGGCGTCCTCAGTTCGGGCTTCGGTCAGATCCACTTGAAACGGCGGAACAGCCAGAGCTCCAGCAGGCCGAGCCCCAGCACCGAGGCGCAAAGCGCGGCGAAGGCCCAGGGCGTCTCGGCGCCCGGGATGCCGCCCAGGTTGACGCCGAGCAGGCCGGTGACGAAGCCCAGCGGCAAAAAGAGCCCCGCGATGACCGAGAGCGCAAACATGTTCCGGTTCAGCTCCTCTGAAAGCCGGTTCATGAGCTCGTCCTGAACGACGGCCGCGCGTTCCCGCCCGGAATCCAGGCTTTCGACGTGGCGGGTTATGTCGTCGGCCACCTCCCGCAGCCGGGTCAGGTGGCGGTTCTTGAAGAGGCCTGGCTTGGCCCCGGTCAGCTGCGCGAGCGCGTCGCGCTGCGGGGCGATGTAGCGCCTCAGGATGATGCCTTCGCGGCGCAGGGCGTTCAGCTGGCCGCGCAGCTCCCCGCGATGGCTGGACAGCACTTCGTCCTCGAGGTCGTCGAGACGGTCTTCCAGGTCCGAGATGACCCCGCCCAGGCGCTCGACCATGCCCCGCGCCAGGGCGGAGACGAGCTCGCCGGGCGTCTTCGGGCCGGCTCCCGCCTCGACCGCGCGTTGCAGGTCCTCGACCGCGAGCAGGTTACGCAACCTGACGCTGACCAAGCGCCGTGCCTGAGCCCAGATCCTTATGGAGACCATGTCCTCGGGATTGGCGCTGGGATCCTGGTTCACGCCGCGGAGGATCAGCAGAAAGCCCTCCTCGGTCGCCGTGAAGCGCGGCCTCGTCTCCTCGTCGAGCAGCGCGTCGGAGACGATCAGCGGATCGATGCCGCTCTCCTCGGCGAGCCAGTCGCGCGCCCGCGGCGCCGAACGGTCCAGGTGAATCCAGAGCCAGCCTTCGTCCTCGTCGGCGAGGCTCAGCTCCTCCCAGCCGATCGATTGCGCCTTGCCTTCGCCGTCGATTCGATAGGCGAAGACGAGTCCGTCTTGCTCTGCCATGTCTCTTCCGCCCCGCTAGGTGGTTCAACGCCTTCAAGGGGAAGTCTAGCCGGGATTGGCCCCTCTGCGGTCCCCTGTCGCGAAGGGTGCCCCGCCTTGCCTCGGGAACAAAGGCTCTTCCCATCTTCGCTCAAGCGGCCGAATATTAGAGTGCCATCGGCCGGGGAGTGCACAGTGATGAGCAAGGTTCCGATCGACCGGAGAGTTCTGGATCTCTACGACGACTACTGTCACGGACGGATCGAACGGCGCGAGTTCTTCGCCCGTGCGGGGGCCTTGACCATCGGGGGCGTATCCGCGCTGGCCATGGCCGAGAGTCTGCTGCCGCGCTACGCCGAGGCGCAGACCATCTCCTTCACCGACTCCCGCATCAAGGCCCGCTACGTGGAATATCCCTCGCCGGGCGGCACCTCTGGGCAAATGCGCGGCTACCTGGTGCGACCGAGCGGCGACGGACCTTTCCCCGCCGTGCTGGTAATCCACGAGAACCGCGGCTTGAACCCCTACATCGAGGACGTGGCACGCCGCGCCGCCGTCGAAGGCTTCCTGGCCCTGGCCCCGGACGGCCTTTCGCCGATCGGCGGCTATCCCGGCAACGACGATGACGGCCGGGCCATGCAGAAGACCCTGGATCAGGCCAAGCTACGCCAGGACATGGTCAACAGCGCCGGCTACGTGAAGGTCCACCCGCTGTCGAACGGAAAGCTGGGTGTGACCGGATTCTGCTGGGGCGGCGCGACGACCAATTTCTTGGCGGTCACCCTGGGCGACGAGCTTGACGCGGCCGTGCCGTTCTATGGCAGGGCGCCGGCGCCGGAGGACGTGCCGAAAATCCGCGCGCCCCTGTTGATCCACTACGCAGAGAACGACCCGCGCGTCAATGCGACGCGGCCCGACTTCGAAGCCGCGCTCAAGGCTGGAAACGCCAACTATCAAATGTACAGCTACCCCGGCACGAACCACGGGTTCCACAACAACTCGACGGCGCGCTATGACGAAGCGGCCGCGAACCTGGCCTGGGAACGGACCATGGCATTCTTCAAGGAACACCTCGGCTAGCGCCGCGGCGCCTCGATCCGCCTCAGCGCACCTCGAAGTGGATCTCGACGGGGCTGCAGGCCACGCCGTTGATCGCGATGATTCCCCGGGGGCGGGCCGAGATGACGAAGTGGCAGTCCGTCTCGGCGCGCGGCAGGACGTGGTCGCCGGGCTTGACGACCGGGGGGCAGCCAGCCGATCGAGAGGTCGCGGCCGGGGTCCTCGTGATCTCCGCCGCTCCCGGTGAACTGCCGGCGGATAGGGGCGAGGCTTCGATAGATCGAAGGGAGGGAAGACCGATGAAAATGGCCCCTTCAGCGCTGCTGGGCTTCTACGAGCTGATCCGTCCAGGCTCGGTCATTGCCTCGCATGCCAACGAGCTGGCGACGCAGGACGGCGGGGCGATCGCCGGAACCAAAACCGAGACCTTCATGGAGGCCACCGAGGTGCCGGTCCATCTGCCGCTCAGCGGACGAACGATGGATTTCGATGCGGAAGGGAACTGCGTCGCCGGCTGTTGAGCTTCCTTCCTCCGGCGCGAAGACCCGAGGCGGGCCCCTCGCAGGACAAGCCGCATCCGTCCCCTAGAGCGGGATGATTTGAAGTTAACTGGACTTCAAATCTGAATCCCGCTCTATTTCAACAGTTTAGAGCACGATTCAGATATGAGGTTGGTTCAACCTCATATCATCGTGCTCTAGGGATTCGCTTTCAGCGGTCCAAGGGACGGGTTGAGCCGTCCTGTCCGATTGCAGAGTAGAGCGACATACGAAGAGGAAACGATCATGCCATGCTTCATGAAGCGCCGGGAGAAGTTCAGGGCGATACTGGAGGGAAGCGACTGTGTTCGCCCCGCCTCGGTTCATGATCCGATCTCGGCGCGCATTGCCGAAGACCTCGGCTTCGATCTTGGCATGTTTGCCGGCTCGGTCGCCTCGCTGACGGTCCTCGGGGCGCCGGATTTGATCCTGCTTACACTGTCGGAGTTTGCCGACCAGGCCTACCGGATATCGCGCGCGTCCGAGCTGCCGGTCCTCGCAGATGCCGATCACGGCTACGGCAATGCGCTCAACGTCATGCGCACGGTCGAGGAGCTCGAGACCGCCGGCGTGGCCGGGCTGTCGATCGAGGATACGGAACTGCCGCAAACTTATGGCAGCGGCGGCAAGCCCGCCCTCGTCTCCGTCGAGGAGGGCGCCGCCAAGGTCAGCGCCGCGCTCGGCGCGCGCAGCGATCCCGGGCTGGTCATCGCCGGGCGGACCAGCGCGGCCGCTTTCGCGGGTATCGACGAGGCGATTCTCCGCGCAAAGGCCTACGAGGCCGCCGGCGCAGACGCCATCTTTCTCGTCGGCGTCAGGACGCGCGGGGATCTCGAAGCCGCCGCCGCGCAGATCAAGCTGCCGCTGATCCTCGGCGGTGCCGGTCCGGATCTCGATGATGCCGCTTACCTGGCCGGACGGAACGTCCGGGTCTGCCTTCAGGGCCACCAGCCCTTCGCCGCTGCTGTCCAGGCAGTCTACGCGACCATGAAGGCGCTCAAGGACGGTACGCCGCCGAAGGAGCTTCCCAACCTCGCGTCCTCGGACCTGATGGCAGCGGCCTCCCGAGACGGCGACTATCGGGACTGGATCAAGCGCTATCTCGCTTGAAGACACGACGGCGACCCTGGGTCGGCGCGCGCGAAGCGGAGGCCCTTCTTCAGCTCACCTCGAAATGGAGCTCGACGGGGCGGCAGGCCTCGCCGTTGATCGGGACGATGTCCTGGGGACAGGCCGACATGACGAGGTAGCAGTCCATCTCGGCGCGCAGGAGCACGTGGTCGCCGGGCCTGGCGACCGGCGGCAGCCAGCCGATAGAGAGGTCGGCGGCGATCGGGATGTTCATCCAGAGGTTCAGTGGCGAGGGCACCTCGCCGACCCGGGCGCCGACCGCCTTCATCGCCATGCGCAGGTTGTCGGCGCAGTTGTCGTGGTAGCCCTCGACCCCCAGGGTCCGGAAGCGGTAGAGGTCGCAGGCGGCGATGAAGGTGTCGTGGACCCCAGGCGAGGTGTCCTCGAGGAAGGTCAGGATCGGCCGGCGCCGGTTGGTCACCAGGGCATCGCCCGGCCGCGGGGTCATGCGGTCGAGCCAGGCCCGGGCGTGCTCCATCGAGAGGAACTCGTTCAGCGCCGCGGCGTTGAAGGCCCAGGTGTCGCAGACCTGGGTGCCGTGGGTGTTGACGATCTTGATCTCCTGGCCGGCATCCAGCCGCACCGCCCGGCCGCAGCGCGCCGGGACCTCGTAGCGCAGGCCGTGCTTGGCCCGGCCGTCGGCCGAGATCGGCGAGGTCAGGGTGGCGTTGACGCCGTCCTCGTCGCCGTTGTCGGGGGCTCGTTCGCTCATCAGGGCCGCCTAGATCGCGTGGCGCTTGTTGCGGATCATCTGGCCGCACTTGCGCTGGCAGATTGGGTTGCTGCCGTCCAGCCAGACCTGGGCGAGATGGCTGACGAAGGGCTCGTCGGCGAGGATCTCGGCCAGCGGCCGGTGGCGGATGTTGAAGGCGCTGCGCCGCATCCCGGCCAGGTCGAGGGTCTGCAGCTCCTCGTTGGAGCCCGCGGTCCAGCAGCAGGCCGAGACGTAGCCCTCGCAGTTGATGTAGGCCCGGTTCTGCACCGCCGACTTGCAGACGATGCCCTCGCGGGCGGCGGAGTCTACCGGCATTGGGGCCGGCGCCTCGGATGCTGCGGCGGGTTCGGCGGACCGGGCCTTGAAATGGGCGCCGTCCCGGGTCGCGGGCTCGAGGCTCCGGTACTCGCCGCTCGGCATCTGGTAGTCGAAGCGCGCGCGGTCGCCGAAGCGGATGGTGTCGATCAGCACGAACTTCCTGAAGCCCATCTCCCGGGCCAGGGCCTGGGCCTCGGGCACCTGGTGCTCGTTGTGCCGGAACAGGATGTAGTGCCATTCGGCCCGCGCGCCGGTCGCGATGTAGGCGGCCGCGTTGGCCATGATCTTGTCGAAGCTGGTGTTGATCCGATAGAGCGGGTTGGTGTCGGCGAGGCCGTCGACGTGGAACTCGACGTGGGAGCCGCTCCGGCCGAAGTACTCGCCCAGCAAAGTCCACCACTTCGTCGTGCGCAGGCTGGCGTTGGTCGAGATCGAGACCCGCACGCCCCGCGCGGTCAGGTGATCGCAGATCTCCAGGCATTCCGGCGCCGCCAGGGGATCGCCCAGGCCGCCGCAGAGGTCGACCTCCTCGACCCGCCGGCAAAAGTCGTCGGTGAAATGGGTCTGGAAGTCGGCCAGGGTCAGCTCGATGTTCTGCACCTTCATGAGGTTCGGCTTGCAGCGGTCGAGCTCCCGGGTCCGCGAGCACATGGGACAGGCGGCGTTGCACTTGTCGGTGAGCTCGATGTGGAAGCTGTAGGGCCGGTCTTGGGTGAACATCGCTGGTCTCGGCCTTCCTGCTGCGCGCCGCCAAGCCTGACGCCGCTCCTGAAGATAGCTGAGCGCCAAGGGGTTAGCACCCCGACGCCCGCCTGTCGATCTCTGGCTCCCTTGATGTGGGCCCGGCGCGGGCAAGAAAAAGGGCCGCGCGGTGTCGCGCGGCCCTCGAAGGCTGTGGTCGTGAGCGACTCGGCTTAGAAGCCCATGTCGCCCATGCCGCCCATGCCGCCGGCACCGGCGGGCATGGCGGGCTCTTTCTTCTCGGGCTTCTCGGCGACCATGGCCTCGGTGGTGATCAGGACGCCGGCGACGGAGGCCGCATCCTGGAGCGCGGTGCGCACCACCTTGGTCGGGTCGATGATGCCCGACTTGACCAGGTCGACGTACTCGCCGGTCTGGGCGTTGAAGCCGAAGGAAGCCTCCTTCTTCTCCATGATCTTGCCCACGACGATCGAGCCGTCGGCGCCGGCGTTGACGGCGATCTGCCGGGCCGGGACCTGCAGGGCGCGGCGCACGATGTCGACGCCGACCCGCTGGTCGTCATTGGCCGGCTTGACCTTGTCGAGGCCCTTGAGCGCGCGCAGCAGGGCCACGCCGCCGCCCGGGACGATGCCCTCTTCGACGGCTGCGCGGGTCGCGTTCATGGCGTCCTCGACCCGGTCCTTCCGCTCCTTCACCTCGACCTCGGTGGCGCCGCCGACACGGATCACCGCAACACCGCCGGCCAGCTTGGCGAGGCGCTCCTGCAGCTTCTCCTTGTCGTAGTCGGAGGAGGTCTCCTCGACCTGCTGGCGGATCTGCGCGCAGCGGCCCTCGATCTCCTTCTTCTTGCCGGCGCCGTCGATCACCGTGGTCTCTTCCTTGGTGATGACGATCCGCTTGGCGGTGCCCAGCATGTCGAGGGTGACGTTCTCGAGCTTGATGCCGAGGTCCTCGGAGATCACCTGGCCGCCGGTCAGGATCGCCATGTCCTCGAGCATCGCCTTGCGGCGGTCGCCGAAGCCCGGCGCCTTGACGGCCGCGACCTTGAGGCCGCCGCGCAGCTTGTTGACCACCAGAGTCGCCAGGGCCTCGCCCTCGACGTCCTCGGCGATGATCAGCAGCGGCTTGCCGGACTGCACGACGGTCTCGAGGACCGGCAGCATGGCCTGCAGGCCGGAGAGCTTCTTCTCGTGCAGGAGGATGAAGGGATCTTCCAGCTCGCAGATCATCTTGTCCGGGTTGGTGATGAAGTAGGGCGAGAGGTAGCCGCGGTCGAACTGCATGCCCTCGACGACGTCGAGCTCGGTCTCCAGGCTCTTGGCCTCCTCGACCGTGATCACGCCCTCGTTGCCGACCTTCTGCATCGCCTCGGAGATCATGGTGCCGATCTCGACCTCGCCGTTGGCGGAAATGGTGCCGACCTGGGAGATCTCCTCGTTGGTCTTGACCTTCTTGGACAGGCTCGCCAGCTCGCTCACGACGCTGGTAACCGCCAGCTCGACGCCGCGGCGCAGGTCCATCGGGTTCATGCCCGCGGCCACCGCCTTGGAGCCCTCGCGCACGATGGCCTGGGCCAGGACCGTGGCGGTGGTGGTGCCGTCACCGGCGATGTCGTTGGTCTTGGACGCGACCTCGCGCAGCATCTGAGCGCCCATGTTCTCGAACTTGTCGGAGAGCTCGATCTCCTTGGCGACGGTCACGCCGTCCTTTGTGGTGCGCGGCGCGCCGAAGGACTTGTCGAGCACCACGTTGCGGCCCTTGGGGCCGAGCGTGACCTTGACCGCGTCCGCCAGGATATCGACGCCCTGCAGCATCCGCGAGCGCGCGTCTTGCGCGAACTTGACTTCTTTCGCAGCCATTTCGTCTGTGACTCCTTATGCCTACGCTGTTCTGCCCTCAGGCAGCTTTCTTCTTCGACTTGGAGCCGCTGGGCTCGATGATGCCCATGATGTCGGACTCCTTCATGATCAGGTAATCCTGACCATCGATCTTGACCTCGGTGCCGGACCACTTGCCGAAGAGCACCCGGTCGCCGGCCTTGACGTCCAGGGCCAGGATCTTGCCGTCTTCGGTCCGGGTGCCGGAGCCGACGGCGACGATCTCGCCTTCCATCGGCTTCTCCTGTGCCGTCTCCGGGATGATGATGCCGCCGGAGGTCTTCTCCTCCTGATCAACGCGCCTGACCATGACGCGGTCGTGCAACGGTCGGAAACCCATGTTCGTTCCTCCGAAACCTAAGCTTTTGATTTCTTTAAGATGCGAGGCGATAGCTCAAGCTCTGCTAGCACTCCCCGCCCTTGAGTGCCAGAGACTTAATCACTCCCCCTTCGAGAGTCAAGGCACGCCCGACGGTTAATCTCGCGGCCCTGGCAGCAGTCTCGGCCATTGGCTGCTAAGTCATTGATAATTAACATTTATCTTGAAGACTCCTGGGCTTTGCAACTAGCCTTGTAGGGTGCCGATGCGGGGGGCATCGGCCGAAGCCCGGAGGAGCGAGATGAACCAGCAAGATGGCCGCTGCGACCTCAGGAAGCAGCTCACGGGCTACCGGCTGACGACGGCGGAGATCCTCTATCGGCTGCCGGACCATCCCGCCCTGCTGCAGAGCTTCATCTGGCAGGACTACGATCTGGCGCCGAAGTTCCCGGTGCTGCGCCGTTTCCTCGACTTCTGGGAGGAGAACCTGGACGGCAAGCTGCATTCGGTCCAGGTCGCCAGCACCGCCCTGGTGACGCCGGGCGAGCTGTCCCACAAGGATCACAGCTTCAGCCTCCACTAGAGGCCCGACCGGCCGCTGCGGCCAAGAAGGTCTTGGACTCGGGGGCGCCGGAGCCTAGGTATTGAGCGAAGGCGCGTGGCTGTTGGGCCGCGCCGATCCCTGCCAGCAAGCGTCCCGGTGCCATGACGGCTCATTCCATCCCCGCCATCGACGTGGAACAGATGCACAGCGACCGCTGGGTCGCGCGCTGGCTGTTCCTCTGCGCCGCCATGGTCTTCGCCATGGCGGTGATCGGCGCGATCACGCGGCTGACCGAATCCGGGCTCTCGATCATGGAGTGGGCGCCCTTCACCGGGGCGCTGCCGCCCTTGGACGCGGCGGAATGGCAGCGGCTCTTTGCCCTCTATCAGCAGATCCCCGAGTTCCAGCAGGTCAACCCGGGAATGACCCTCGCCGAGTTCAAGGAGATCTTCTGGTGGGAGTACGTCCATCGGCTCTGGGGCCGGCTGATCGGGGTGGTCTTCGCCCTGCCCTTCCTCTGGTTCCTGCTGCGCGGCAAGCTGGCCAAGGGCCTCCTGCCGCACCTGCTGGCGCTGCTCGCCCTCGGCGGCCTTCAGGGCGGGCTGGGCTGGTTCATGGTCGCCAGCGGCTTCTCCGAGCGCACCGACGTCAGCCAGTACCGCCTGGTGATGCACCTGGGCATGGCGGTGATCATCTACATCTACCTGGTCCGCGTCGCCCTCGGCCTGCGCCACCCGCGCCGCGAGCCCAGCCCCGACCGCCGGGCGATCATCCTCAGGCGCGGGGTCCTGACCCTGATCGCCCTGGTCCTGCTGACCATGCTGTCCGGCGGCTTCGTCGCCGGGCTCAACGCCGGCATGATCTACAACACCTTCCCGTTGATGGACGGCCGCCTGGTCCCGGACAGCTATGGCGAGCTCTCGCCCTGGATCCTGAACCTGACCGAAAACCTGGCCGCCGTGCAGTTCAACCACCGGGTCCTTGCGGTCACCACGGCGTTGCTGGCCCTGGCCCTGTGGTTCTGGGGCCGGCACCTGCACCTGGCGCCCAAGGTCCGCGGCCTGCTGATGATCCTCGCCGCCTTCGCCCTGGTCCAGGTCGGCCTGGGCATCTGGGCCCTGCTCGCGGTGGTCCCGGTCTCGCTCGGCGCCCTGCACCAGGCCGGCGCCCTGGTCTTCCTCACCCTCGCCCTGCTGACCCTCTTCCACCTGCGCCCGGCGCGGGGTCTCTAGACACGGCGAGGCGCCCCGCATGACCCAGGACGACCGCCCTTCCGACGATCTCGCAATCCCGGAGGCGCCGCTGTCGGTCGCGGTGATCACCGGCTTCCTGGGCAGCGGCAAGACCACCTTGCTGCGCCACCTGCTGCGGCACCCGGCGATGGGTGAGACCGCTGTCATCGTCAACGAGTTCGGCGAGATCGGACTCGACCACGTCCTGATGGAGAGCGCCAAGGAAGACCTGGTGCTGATGGACAGCGGCTGCCTCTGCTGCACCATCCGCGGCGATCTCGTGAACACCATCCGCGACCTCTACAAGCGCCGCGTGCAGCGCGAGGTGCCGGCCTTCGAGCGGCTGGTGATCGAGACCACCGGCCTGGCCGACCCGGCGCCGATCCTGCACACCCTGATGTCGGACCCCCTGGTCGTGGAGCGCTTCCGCCTGGACTCCGTGATCACCACGGTCGACGGCCTGGCCGGCGCGGCGAGCCTCGAGCGCCACGAGGAATCCCGGCGCCAGGCGGCGGTCGCCGACCGCCTGCTGATCACCAAGACCGATCTCGCCGAGGCCGAGGCCCTGGACGACCTGGAGGCCAGCCTGGTAGCCCTGAACCCGGCCGCCAGCCGGCAGCGCATCGTCCAGGGCGCGGTCGAGCCGGACGCGCTCTTCAACGCCGGGCTCTACGACCCGCGGAGCAAGAGCGCCGACGTCCGGCGCTGGCTCAAGGCCGAGGCCTACGGCGGCGGTCACGAGCACGAGCATCACGACCACGCCGGGCCGCACCACGACGTGAACCGCCACGACGCGAGCATCCGGGCTTTCTGCCTGACCCACGACCGACCCCTCGACTGGGACCGCTTCTGCTCCTGGATCGACATGATGGTCAGCCTCTACGGCCGCGACATCCTGCGCATCAAGGGCCTGCTGAACGTCGCCGGCCAGGACCGTCCGGTGGTGATCCACGGGGTCCAGCACGTCTTCCACCCGCCGGTCGAGCTGGAGGCCTGGCCCGACCGGGATCGCCGCTCCCAGCTGGTCTTCATCGTCAAGGACCTCTCCCCGAAGCTCTTCGAAGACACCCTGGCCGCTTTCAACGCCCCGGACACGCCCGTCCCAGACACTCCCTCGTCCCGTTAACTTTGTTTTTTAACAAGGCGTTAACTCGCAAGTCCTATCCTGACGCGCACGGGAGAGTCCAAACGATCACAGCGTGAGTGGAGAGGTAGGAAACCATGTCCCGGAACCTTTTTGTCGGCTGCCTGGTGCTCGTCGGCACGGTGGCAGCCGGAGTCACAGTCCTCAATATGTCGGGCGAGGGCGAGCTCGCGACCCAGGCCGCGAAGCCGGCCGCGATCAACGCCCAGAAGGCGACCGTCGTGGAACCGGAAGACGGCGAGACTGGTCCTCTGGAGAAGGCCGGCCGGGTCGCCGACGACCTGATCGAGAAAGCCGGCCTGAACACGGGCGACGTCGAGGAGATCACCGAGAAGGCCAAGGAGCTCGGCGAAAAGGCCGCCGAGAAGGCCGAGGTCGTGGTCGAGAAGGTCAAGGAGACGGCGACCCGCGCCATCGTCAAGGCCGAAGAGCTGGCCGACGACGGCAAGGACGCCGCCATCGACGCGGCCGAAGGCCTAGGCGACAAGATCAACACCGGCAAGTGACCCGGCGCGGCCGGCAAGCGGCCGCCGCGCCAAGCAGGCTCTTCGCCCCTCGGCCGGATCGCCAAGCGCGACTTCGGCCGAGGGGTGCACGCCTTGAACCCGCGGGCCGGGCGGCGGCAGATCGCGTTTCGGCGCGCCGTACTTACGAGTTCCTTCACATTTTTCAGTAATATGGCGCAAAGCGACCGGAAAACGACGGCTGGCGCCGAAACCCCTGCCGGGGTTGCGTCGAAGGGCTTCCGGTCTCCCACGGATTGACCGATCGACGCCGATGCCAGGCAGCAAGCACTCTTTGGACCGCAGCAAGCGAAGGGAGCTCGGCCTGTCCGTCCTGATCGGCGCGGCCATTGCCGGCGCCCTGCTGGTCCTCGACGTCTTCGGCCTCTGGCACGGTCCGGAGCACGACCTGACCGAGATCGTCATTGACGAGATCCTGATCTTCACCCTCGGACTGCTCGGCTCGGCCCTCTGGTTCGCCTGCCGCCGCCTCGAATCGACCGCGGCGCTGCTCCGGGAGCTGGCGGAGTCCAAGGCCGAGCTCGAGGTCCGCGTGCTCGAGCTCGACGACCTGCAGCGGCGCCTGGAGGAAGAGGCCGGCAATGCGATCGATATGGCCGAGGAGCTGCACGAGGCCAGGACCCAGCTGGCCGACGCCGTGGAGAGCATCTCCGAGGGCTTCGCGCTCTGGGACCGCGACGACCGCCTGGTCATGTACAACGCCCGCTACCGGAACATCTATCCCGGCCTCTGCGACGTCCTGCAGCCGGGGGTGACCTTCGAAGCCTTCGCCCGGGCGGGCCTGGAGCGCGGCATCTGGCCCCTCAAGCAGGACGTCGATCTCGAAGAGAGCGTCCAGGATCGCCTGGAGCGGCACCGCAGCTCGGTCAGCGCATTCGAGCAGCAGCTCTGCGACGGCCGCTGGGTCCGGGTCAGCAAGCGCCGGACCAAGAGCGGGCGCATCGTCAGCATCCTGACCGACATCTCCGAGCGCAAGGAGAGCGAGGCCACCATCGAGCGGCTGGCCATGGAGGACGCGCTCACCGGCCTGCCGAACCGGACCCAGTTCCACAACCGGCTGAGCGACGCCATCGAGCAATCGGAGCGCAACGGCCGCCTGGTCGGCGTCATGCTCCTGGACCTCGATCATTTCAAGAAGGTCAACGATACCCTGGGCCATCCGGCCGGCGACGAGCTGCTGCGCCAGGTCTCGGAGCGGATCCGGGACTGCCTGCGGAGCACCGACACCGTGGCCCGCCTCGGCGGCGACGAGTTCGCGGTGATCGTCACCAATACTCAGGAGCCGGTCGCAATCACCTCGATCGCCGAGCGGATCGTCGAGTCCCTGGCCCGCAGCTTCGACCTCGACGGCCAGGAGGTCCACACCGGCACCAGCGTCGGGATCACGATCTACCCGCACGACCGGGGCCAGTCGGACCAGCTCCTGCGCAACGCCGACATGGCGCTCTATCGTGCCAAGGAGGAAGGCCGCGGCACCTACCAGCTCTACGACAACCAGATGCAGGAGGAGGTCCAGGCGCGGCGCCTGCTGGAATCGGACCTGCGCCGCGCCCTGGAGCGCGAGGAGCTGCGGATCGTCTACCAGCCCCAGTTCGACTGCACGACCGGCGAGCTGGTCGGTGCCGAGGCCCTGCTCCGCTGGCGCCACCCGGAGCGCGGCGAGATCTCGCCCGCCGAGTTCATCCCGATCGCCGAGTCGACCCGCCTGATCATCCCGATCAGCGAGTGGGTCCTGGCCAAGGTCTGCCGGCAGAACAAGGCCTGGCAGCAAAGCGGCAGGGTGCGGACCTGCATCTCGGTCAACATCTCGCCCCTGCACTTCAAGCAGAACAACCTGGCCGAGCGCATCCAGGCGGTCCTGATCAAGGCCGGGCTCGAGCCGCGGTGGCTGGAGCTGGAGATCACCGAGGGCGTCGCCATGAGCGAGGGCAGCGAGGCGAAGCGCACCCTAAACGAGCTCAAGGCGCTGGGCATCAAGCTGGCGATCGACGACTTCGGGACCGGCTATTCCTCGCTCAACCGGCTGAAGCAGTTCCCCGTCGACCGCCTCAAGATCGACCAGTCCTTCGTCCGCGACATCACCACGGACTGGGACGACGCGGCGATCAACTCGGCGGTGATCCAGATCGGCCACAGCCTGAACATCAAGGTCATCGCGGAGGGCGTGGAGACCAAGGAGCAGTTCGAGTTCCTGGTCGACCAGGGCTGCAACGAGGCCCAGGGCTATCTCTTTAGCCCGCCGCTCGACGCCGAGGACTTCCTGGCCTTCGTCGACGGCCACGACCCGGCGCAGATCACCGGCCTCTCCGACAAGCAGACCTTCTCGAACACCGGCTGAACGCCGGGCGCCCCGGTTCCGGCTCCGTCGCGGCTGCGCAAAGGCCGGAGCGGGTGAGGAGAACCGAACGCCCGACACGAAGCTTGGGCCGCTCTAGCGCACTTCCCGATCAGACGCATTCGCGTCTGGCCGGGAGTAGTGCGCTAACACGTTGAAACGAGGGCATTACATCCGGCCAGATGGATCGCAAAGCGATTCCATCTGATCGGATAATGCCCTGGCTGAGCGCACCGCGTTGCTGTGTGGTTGCCGATCAATGGCAAGCCAGGCACGGCCTCCGAGCGAAAGGCAAAGTCGGACTTGTCGCAATCGCCTATCGGCAGCTTGAAGTTCGCTTCCGCCGCCTTTCGGCCCTGGGCGAGACCGAGTCCGCTTTCGGGCTCTAATGCGCCGTCACGGCAGCGGCTCTGCCAAGACCGCGAATAGCCGGGAGACGACCTACGATGCGCTGACTAAACTCTTGGTGGGCTAATACTCGCTGAACTTCTTCGCTCCTCGTAGGTGGTCCTTACCGTCGGTCCAGCGGAGTGGATCCCACCCGGTGCGGTCCTTCCACTCGGTGCTCGTGAATTTCGGAGCGTCGGCTGGGATGTCGTAGTAATTGCCTGCCTCCTCGGTCCATATGTGTACCGCGATCTTCACCGCCTCGCCGCTATCGAGGGAGCCTGCCGCGACACCGGTCGGGTAGTCATCGCCATGGTCAAAAAACAGTGTCGATCCACATATTCGGCAAAACCCTCGGCGGATCTGTTTGGTGCCCTCGTACCACGTCAATCCGTCGTCTCTCGTGATCGAGAGATGCTTGGGATGGGCAGCCGTGGCCGCAACGTAGTGACCACTTGCGCGCCGACACTGTTCGCAGTGGCAGGCAATGACATCGCGAATTGGCCCATGGATTTCATATTGAACAGCTCCACACATACATCTACCCGTGTACACCCGAGAGTCTCCCGAAAGCTCCATGACACCGAGCGATTGGGGCAAGAACTGAGGGCGCTCGTCAAGACTGCCGGAGATCAGCGAATTCTACCCGGCGTGAGCACTCGCGAGATATCCGCGTTGGGCGAAATTCTCCGTCACCCGCTGCCGTCACACACGTCAGGAATCAGGGGCAAAGCGGCCATCTAGCGCACTTCCCGATCAGACGCGTTCGCGTCTGGCCGGGAGTAGTGCGCTATCGCTCTGAAGTTAGGGCATTATATCCGGCCAGATGGATCGCGAAGCGATTCCATCTGATCGGATAATGCCCTAGCGCTCTGATGTCCGAAGCCGGAGGTGAACCGGACCTTCGGCGGGCAGGTTCAGGATGGCAAGGTATAGCCAGGAGCTAGCGTCTCGTAGCCAGCGAACGTTTGATTTCGGTCGAGCGGAAGCAGCTCCCGAATTTGTTGGATGACCGCTGTGTTGCCGAGAGGTGTGAAGCTGAAAGGGGACATGTCGAACGACATGCGCGAGCGTTGCCACCGCTTATACCAAGGAGCGTTGATAATGACCCATTTGATGGCGCGCGGCGGCCCGCCGGGCAGGCGCGGCCCGCGGCGCGATGCCATCGCATCGGGCAAGG